>NZ_JBDPNU010000010.1:0-59198 GCF_050468105.1 Fictibacillus sp. NRS-1165 | reverse complement strand
TTTTGTTTGGTTTTCAAAGAGCATTTTGTTTGTGCCGCTCGTTTTGGCGACTTTCATACTATACCATTTTTGCAACCATCATGTCAACAATTATTTTTGTTGTTTTTTCGTTGCCCATCACCGTTTCGTGGCGACAAGAAATAATATACCATGTATTGATTTCGAGTGTCAACACTTTATTTTTTAAAAAAAGAGTTCAATGGAATAAACCTTAAGTATGGCTTTGTTTCCTTCTGCAGAACCGGGTGCATTCTGCAGGCGCAGCAAGCCTGGAAAACAGTTTAAAAAGAACCTGATACCTTTCTTCCATCACCTTTATCACCAACTTATCCAGCCTGTTATCCTGCAGATCGAATAAGAGGTCTTCCATTTCTTTTTTCAACAGATACTCGAATTCCTTTGCTTCCGTAAGATTCAGCATTAAGCCTATCATTCGACTCATTCGACCACCATAGCTTTCCTTTATTTTTTGTTCTAAGCTATCGTTCCCGCTCCCTTATTCTTCTATGTATATAAAAAGCCCTTCCCTGTCTGTGGTCTATCTCGTCCTCTCTCGACATATATATTTTTTAGACAGCTCTGGCTCAGGAGACAGAAAAAAGGTTCGGCTTAGTATACAGATTAGGGGGGACGGTATGAAGTTTTTCATGATCGTAAACGGTAAAAAAGTGAAGCAGTATATGGTCGTTGTGTTTGCTGCTTTCTTTGCCGCTTCACTTGCATTTATGGGACAAGAGCAATTATCTGTGTTTTCATCCAAGAATGGGCCCCGGGCCATTTATAAAGGTGAGGAGAAGGGCAACAAAGTCGCGCTGACGTTTGATATCAGCTGGGGAGACAAAAGAGCTCTTCCTATCCTGGACGTCCTGAAGAAACAAGAAATCAAAAATTGCACCTTCTTTGTTTCTGCCGCGTGGGCGGAAAGACATCCTGAAATAATGGAACGGATCGTAAAAGACGGCCATGAGGTCGCCAGTCTCGGCTATCAATACAAGAACTACACCGATTGGAAAGATCCGCAAATTCGAAGAGACATCTTAATCGCACAGGAAAAAATAAAAAAAGTGTCGGGTAAAACAACGTCTCTGCTGCGTCCGCCCAACGGAAATTTTGATAAACGCGTACTTGAGATTTCGGAAAGGACACACCATTCCGTCGTACATTGGAGCATCGATACGAAAGACTGGAAAAATCCCGGAGTCGATGAAATCGTTCAAAATGCAACGGATCATGTAAAGCCGGGTGATATTCTTCTCCTTCATGCGTCTGATTCCGTGAAACAGACACATAAAGCCCTTCCAGAAATCATCAGTAAATTAAAATCAGAAGGCTTTTCCTTTGTGAGCGTCGGTGAAATGATAGCCAACACTCAGGCTCACAGCCAGGAGGTCCATTGAAATCATAAAAAAACTTCCGCCATAGCGGAAGCTGAATTTAATATCTGTAATCCAAGGCTTCCGACTTTTTAAGCGGAAGTTTTTGATTTTGCTCCTGCATTCTCACTAATAAGACGGTGCAGCATCAGAATCTGATAAATATTGCAGGCACCGAGCGCGGCGAACGCCATCCACATGGCACTCGGGGCATTTGTTTTTAAAACGGGGACCCATTCCATCGTCGTGACGACAACGATAAAGAAGAGTGTGGGGACAAAGGCTCCCTTATTCGTTTGCTTTTGTTTAATATAAGCCACAGCCAGTCCAAGAACCAGCAATCCGATCGGGATCATGCTGTAGGATACAAGACTTTGTCCCGCTTTATGAAAGGCGGTATACCGCAAATAAAACAAGTCAAAAAGTACAACGATAATAAGGACGATCTGTACACCATTCCAGAGGGACTGTGATTTAAATATCCCTAAACCGAACCGGTGAACCGTTAAATAAGCAAAAAAGCCCATCTGGCTGAACACGCTGAACAATGCGCCAAAGCCAACAAGACCGAGTATATAAATGAAAAATTCTTTCACACCCCCGCTTTGCGGAAATTGTGAGATCAAACCCGCCACAATCGCACAGCCAATTCCTAAGAGCAACGTGGTTAAAAATAAAAAGACCCAGTTTCTTGACTTCACGTGATTGCCTCCAATCCGAATGTAACCGTTATCGATTGTACCAATCCTCCCCAAAAAAAGCCATACTGTTTTCCTATATTTGTTCTGCATAAATCTTCATAAATCACCCACCCTAAAGGTAAGACCTAATAGAAAGGAGAAGGAGCAGACGTGAAAAAAGCGTGGATCCCCTGTCTCTTCTGTTTTCTTCTTTTTGCCCTAAGCGCCTGTGCGCAAAATGAAGCACAAGGAAGCAATAACCAGAACATCGATTATGATGCAACAAAAAAGATGCTCGTGGATATATTAAAAACAGATGACGGCAAAAAGGCCATTAAAGATGTGCTATCTGATGAAAAAATGAAAGAGCAGCTATTGCTGGATCAAGCATTAATCAAACAGACAATAGAGAAAGAACTTTTATCTCCGAAAGGCGAACAATTTTGGAAGCAAGCCTTTAAGGACCCGAAATTTGCTTCAGCCTATGCAAAAAGCATGAAGCCAGAACATGAAAAATTAATGAAAGGCCTAATGAAAGACCCTGCCTATCAGCAACAGATCATGAACATTATGAAAGATCCCAAAATGGGTCAAGCATTATTGGACCTTGCGAATTCCCCTCAATATCGTAAAGAAGTAAAGAAAGTGATGTTGGAAACCTTCGACAGCCCGATTGTGCGTGCCCAAATATCACAAATGCTGCAAAAAGCAGCACATGATGAAATTGACCAGGCTGCATCCAAGAAAGGACAGCAAGGCGGCGGGCAGCAGCAGCAACAACAGCAGGGCGGCGGAGGCGGCGGAGGCGGCGGAGGCGGCGGCCAATAATCGAAAAAACCTCGTACTGGATGCAGTACGAGGTTTTCATTTATTTTACTTGGTCGATGACTTTTCGGGCAATATCTTCATACGCCCTTCCAAGGCGATGATCGGCAGCATAGACGCTAGGTGCAAAATCATCTTCGTTGATATCAGGCTGTCCGAGTGGAAGCTGGCCAAGCATTGGAATTCCAAGCTCTTCAGAAAGGCGCTCTCCGCCGCCCTTACCGAATACATATTCTTTTTCTCCGGTCAGCCGGCTCTCAAAAAAGGCCATGTTTTCGATAACACCGATGATTTCATGATCCGTTTTTAATGCCATTGTGCCTGCTCTTGCTGCAACGAACGCTGCTGTGGCATGCGGTGTCGTAACGATGATTTCTTTGCATTTCGGCAGCATCTTATGCACATCTAGCGCCACATCTCCAGTTCCCGGGGGCAGATCCAGCAAAACATAGTCAAGGTCCCCCCACTCGACTTCACTAAAGAAGTTCATCAGCATCTTCCCGAGCATGGGTCCACGCCAGATCACCGGGGCATTGTCTTCTACGAAGAACGCCATGGAAATAACTTTTACGCCAAAACGCTCAACCGGCTGAATCGTTTCGCCCACTACTTTTGGACGTTCTGTAATCCCCATCATATCCGGAACACTGAATCCGTAGATATCCGCATCGATCAGACCTACCTTTTTGCCGAGACGGGCCAGGGCAACAGCCAGGTTGACTGATACTGTTGATTTTCCTACACCGCCTTTACCCGAGGCGATCGCGATAAATTCTGTTTTGCTTTCCGGAGCGAGCAGCGCAGGCGCCGCATTCTGGCTTCCCTGAGCAGATTTGCGCTGTTCGAAGCGGAGGCCAACTGACTCAAACCCTGCTCCTTTTAGAACATTAACAATCTCCTGCTGAAGCATCATCTGTTCAGGAGTGCCTGTTTGAGGCAGAGCCACCTTTAAGCTTACATAACGTTCCTTTACTTTTATTTCTTGTATGGCCCCTGATTCTGTCAGGCTTTTATGTAGAAAAGGGTCTTGAATATGAGATAAAAGTTCAATTACTTTCTCTTCTGTCATGGTAAGACACTTCCTTCGGCATATATTCGATTTCATTTTCATATTCAGTATAGCATAAAAGGCTTTTTTCGTAGAATCAGATGCAAAAAGGTGTAAGCCAGAGGCTCACACCTTAATCAGGTACTTTTTCTTTTGTATAGTAGCGTAAGATGCCTTGGTAAATGGACGCCGACACTTTCTGCTGATAAGACTTTGTTTTCAGCAGATCCCGCTCACTCGGGTTGGATAAAAAGCCCACCTCAACCAGGGTGGCCGGCAGTTTGCTCGTCCGCATTAAATAGATCCCATCAATGGACTTGGCAATACGGTTTGTGTTCTGAAGGTTGCGCTTCAACTCGTTCTGAATAAATTTTGACGCTGCTTCCCCACCTTTATCAGCGGGATTGAAAAATACTTGTGCTCCCCTCCATCTTGAGGAAGGCAACGCATTTAAATGGATACTTACATATAAATCCCCGTTGGAGCTATTGATAATTTCTTTGCGTTTTTTTAGATCATCCCATTTTCGGGCTCGGATTCGCCCAGAGTCTCTGCCGCTTAAATCCTTATCTCTTTCTCTCGTCATAATCACAAGAGCCCCGCATTCCTGCAAATAATCCCTCAGTTTAAGCGATATATCCAATGAGATGTCCTTTTCGAGCACACCATCGCTTCCAACTGCCCCGCCATCCATTCCGCCGTGTCCCGGATCAAGCACAATGACTTTCCCTGATAACGGAAGGCTCCATGGTTTCCATGACCGGTTTTCGGAAAACTGAAACGTTAAGATAAATAACAGAAGGGTAAAACCTAAGGTAAAGGTAACTTGCTTCACCCGTCTCTTCATTTTTGCCCCCTAATCAACAGACTTATATGTCTATATATATGGGACAAGATGATGAATATAACTTAATGCAGCTTCATTCTGTATCTTTTCTCTCCGTTCCAATATCCTTCCATCCACCAATGCTGGATATACACTTCACAGCACATGTACAAAGACTCCATCATCTGTTCTGTTCCCCAGCACCAGAACTGCCAATATTCGAACAGGCTGTCCGTCAGTTCTTTTTCTCCCTGCTGGCTGCGTTTCTTAATGCCCTCAAGCGATTCCCCGTGATACGCAAACCGGCTGTACGCCGCTCCAAGCAAGTAGGCATCAATCGCCAGATCGATGCAGGCGTCTTCAATGTCCTGCTGATACAGTAAAGAATATTGAAAGAACGGCTGGTAAAGGCTTTGAAATTCCTTCTTGATCTTTCCCAGAGAAAGATCCCGCAGCACTTTTCTTTCATATTCCGCTTTTTTCGTACGCTGCTTCTCCCTAAATGTTGTAATCACAATCGCCATCGTTTATCCTCTTCCCGCGCAGATGCGCCAATCACTATATCTATTTAGAATTGGGTTCACCCTTACCTACATCTTTTGCAAAAAAGGGAAGCATCATCCTGCGTAAATGATGGGAAAAAAAGCTGAAAAGTTGATTTCGAAGCAAACTAATTTTTTTACTCACCGTTTTGTTACTGTTACTCACGGTTTGACCAAGGTTACTCACGGTTTTGCACAACTTACTCACGGATATTTGTTTCTTACTCACCGTTTTAGTTAGTTTACCCACAGAACCGATCGTTTCCTTGCCTAACCGCTGAAAAGAAATTAAACGACCGTTTAAACCGGAACAACAAAAAAGACCCCCAACCAAAATGGTTGAGAGCCTTTGAAACGTTGAGAATTAACGTTTTGAGAACTGTGGTGCACGACGAGCGCCTTTAAGACCGTATTTCTTACGTTCTTTCATACGAGCGTCACGAGTCAAGAATCCAGCAGCTTTAAGGTTGCCGCGGAACTCAGGATCAGCTTGTAGAAGAGCGCGAGAGATACCATGACGGATCGCTCCTGCTTGTCCTGTATATCCTCCACCCTGAACAGTTACAAGAACATCGTAGTTGCCTTCTGTAGCTGTTTCGTTAAGGGGCTGTCTTACGATAAGTTTTAATGTTTCTAAACCGAAATATTCGTCAATGCTGCGACCGTTGATTACGATACGGCCATCACCAGGAACTAAACGTACGCGAGCAACGGAGTGCTTACGACGCCCAGTACCGTAATATTGTACTTGTGCCACGTGAATACCTCCCTTTTATTATCCGCGTAATTCGTATTTTTCTGGCTTTTGTGCTTGATGTTGGTGCTCAGCTCCCGCATATACGTGAAGCTTTTTGATCATTTGACGGCCAAGGCTGTTCTTAGGAAGCATACCTTTGATCGCCAGTTCAAGCATTTGCTCAGGACGAGTTGTACGCATTTCTAATGCAGTTCTTGTACGAAGTCCACCTGGGTGTCCAGTGTGACGGTAGTAAATCTTGTCACTTAACTTTTTACCTGTAAGGTGAATTTTCTCAGCGTTGATAAGGATAACGTGATCCCCAGTGTCAACGTGTGGTGTGAAAGTTGGCTTGTGTTTCCCGCGAAGGATTGAAGCAACTTCACTTGCTAGGCGACCTAATGTCTTGCCTTCAGCGTCGATCAATAACCATTTACGTTCTACTTCAGAAGCTTTCGCCATGAATGTCGTACGCATGAATTTTCCCTCCTGTATCTTCATTCGCTAAATCGCTCAATTTTTTATGAATGCTGTCCAAACTCACAGTAAATTACGGTTCGCTGAACATTTTTGAATTACTAAACATTTCACCGAATTATCTTCCGGGGCAGGGAGATAATCTTAGAAATACCAAAGAATATCTTATAACATATAAACAACGATGTCAAGTGTGTCGCGAAATTTATCAGGTGATTTTTTTAGAGCATTAATAGGTCACTTGATAAAAGTACAATCCGTGTGGCGGAGCGGTTTTTCCGGCAGCGCTCCTGTCCTTTTTCTTCAGCATCTCTCCGATTTCCTGCGGCTTGATCCGGCCCTGTCCGACATCGAGAAGTGTACCGATCATGATCCGGACCATATTATACAGAAACCCGCTCCCACTCACTTTAAAAAGAATCTCGTCATTCGACGTTTCCATCTGAAAGCTGTAGATGGTGCGTATCTTGTCCTCAACAGCGGAACGCGCAGAGGAAAACGATGTGAAGTCATGAGTACCCAAAAACATCCTCATCCCGTCTTCTAAAGCCCCATGGTCCAAAGAATAAGGAAAATGATAGGCATAGTTCCGGCGGAAAACATCAGGCTGCGGGCAGGTCAAAAGCCGGTAATGATACTCCTTTTTCTTGGCACTGAATCGTGCATGAAAATCGGGAGCAGCCGCTTCAACTTCGGTGATGCGGATATCACCTGGCAGCAGCGCATTCAATGCTTTCTCCCAGCGGTCAGGAGCAATGGCCAGCGAGCTGTCAAAGTGGAACACCTGTCCAATCGCATGGACTCCTGCATCTGTCCTGCCAGAAGCGGAGATACGGAGTTCTCCGCCTTTATGCATTTTAGCAAGGCTTCGTTCTATCTCACTTTGTACCGTTCGTCCTTCCGGCTGCACCTGATAGCCTGCAAACAAGGTGCCATCATAACTTACGGTTGCTTTCCAGCGCTGCATAGATCAAACTCCCTTAAGATTAATGGGTTCGGAATACAAAAAGTACAGCGGCTAATGCGAGCAGGATGAGCAGAGCGGCTGTATCCCTTAATTTCCATTCCAGAATGCGGAGCCTCGTCCTGCCTTCTCCTCCCCGGTAGCCGCGTGCTTCCATAGCGAGAGCCAAGTCCTCCGCACGTTTAAAGGATGAGATGAACAAAGGAACCAGCAGCGGAACAAACGCTTTGACCCGCTCTTTTACAGGACCGGCTGTAAACTCTGCACCACGGGCCATTTGCGCCTTCATGATTTTCTCAGTTTCCTGCAGAAGTGTAGGAATGAAGCGAAGAGAAATAGACATCATGAGAGCAAACTCATGGACAGGCAGCTTGATTTTTTTAAAAGGTGCCAGCAAGTATTCAAGGCCGTCTGTTATATCGATCGGCGTAGTCGTAAGTGTCAGCAATGAAGTGATGACCACGAGATAAACGAGACGAAGAGATATAAATACCCCTTGCTTCAACCCGCCTTCGTAAATCTTCAGCCAACCCAGACCGTAGATAACCTCACCTTGTTTGGTCATCAGGATATGAAGGATGAATGTAAAAATGACAATAAGAAAAATGGGTTTAAGCCCTTTATAGATATAACGGAGCGACACTTGAGATGAAAGCACAGAGGCGACTGCAAAAATGCCGAGAAGGGCATAGGTCAGCCAGTTGTTAGCCAGAAAGACAATAATGATATATAAAAAGATGCTCAACAGCTTAGCACGCGGGTCCATCTTGTGAATGACGGAACGGCCTGGGATATACTGGCCGATGATTACGTTATCTAGCATGATGGCCCTCCTTTTCTGAAGTCAGCTGCGATCGCTTTCGCTGTTTCTTCAATCGTAAAAGAGGAGAGTTTCACCGATTGTTTCGTCAGTTCCTGCCATTTGAGCAAAAACTGCACGGTTTCCGGTACGTCCAGGCCAACCGCCTGGAGCTCATCCCGTTTTTCAAAGATTTGCGATGGCGTGCCTTCAAGATAGGTTGCACCTTTATCCATCACGACGATCCGGTCGGCATAATATGCAGCATCCTCCATGGAATGGGTAACAAGGATGGTCGTCATGTTCCGCTGATCATGAAGGGCACGGAACAAATCCATAATTTCTTTACGGCCCTTTGGATCAAGACCCGCTGTTGGTTCGTCCAGGATCAGTACATCGGGCTGCATCGCCAGAACACCCGCGATTGCAACCCGCCGCATCTGTCCGCCGCTAAGGTCAAACGGTGACTTTTGCAGTACTTCATCCGGAAGCCCGACCAGCTTAACCATCTCCCGAGCCGTTTTTCTTGCTGCTTCTTCACTCTCTCCAAAATTCATCGGACCGAACATGACATCCTTCTCAACCGTTTCATCAAATAACTGATGCTCCGGATATTGAAAAACGATGCCTACCCTTTTGCGAAGTGCCTTAAGCTGTTTCTTTTTCTCATTGGCGGCTATCGTTAGATCTCCTACCTGTATCGTCCCTTCAGAAGGCTTCAGCAAGCCATTGAGGTGCTGGATAAGCGTCGACTTCCCAGAGCCCGTATGGCCGATGACAGCGAGGAAACAGCCCGATGGTACTGATAGATTAACATCCTTCAGAGCAAGCCGCTCAAAAGGCGTCCCGGGCTTGTAGCGATGGGTCAGGTTGTTGATTTTAATGTCCATAATGCACCCACCAGCTCTTCCTGTGTTAAATGTTGTTCTTTTATGTCTATACCGTTTTCTTTCAATGCCAATCCGAGTTTAAGGGAGAACGGCAGATCCAGGCCGGCATCCAGCAATAACGCCTCGTTCTGGAATACTTCCCTTGGACTGCCCGTCGTGAGGATGGAGCCTTGCTTCATGACGATGACCCGGTCTGCGCGGACCGCCTCTTCCAGATCATGCGTGATGGAGATAACGGTAATCCCCTCTTCCTCGTTCAGCTGTTTCACTGTGTCGATTACTTCTTTCCTGCCCATTGGGTCCAGCATGGATGTCGCTTCATCCAAGATGATGATGGACGGCCTTTGGGCAATGATGCCGGCAATGGCGACACGCTGCTTTTGCCCGCCTGAAAGATGGTGAGGCTCACTCTCAATAAATTCCTGCATCTTAACTCGCTGTATGCTTTGCTCAATTCGAGAAATCATCTCCGCACGGGGTACACCGAAGTTTTCCAATCCGAATGCCACATCGTCTCTGACGCTCGTCCCGACGAACTGGTTGTCCGGATTTTGAAAAACGATGCCTACCCGTCTTCTGATTTCCCATAGTTCTTGTTCATTCGTTGTCGTGTAATCCTCTACCTTGATCTCTCCTGAAGAAGGCAGAAGCAGCCCATTGAGCAATTTAGCCAGTGTAGACTTTCCGGACCCGTTATGGCCGACGATCGCCAGCCATTCTCCTTGGTACACCGAGAGGCTTAAATCCGCCAGCGTGGTTTTCTCCTCACTCGGGTACTGGAAGGAAACATTATTGACCGATATCAGTTCCTTCACGCTATTCTCCCCCTCAGCTCTGGTGCCTGACACCATTTCGAGATGCATCTTTACGTGTCAGACACTGATTCAAGATGCTTTCTTTTTTATTTGCTTGCCCCCTCCAAAAGAGGACAAATAAAAAAAGGGCAAGAAACGATCTTTACGACCCTGTCCCGCCCTTTATTCACTATTAAACTAATTCGATGATGACCATTGGTGCACCGTCACCACGGCGAGGACCGATTTTAGCGATACGAGTGTAACCACCATTACGCTCAGCATAACGAGGTCCAAGGTCACTAAATAGTTTTTGAAGTGCCTTTTGTCCTGATTCTTCGTTAGCTACTTCGTTTCGTACGAAACTTGCAGCTTGACGGCGTGCGTGAAGGTCTCCACGCTTACCAAGCGTGATCATCTTTTCAACAAATTTACGTACTTCTTTCGCACGTGCTTCTGTTGTTTCGATACGATCGTTGATAATTAAGTCAGTTGCTAAGTCACGCAGCATTGCGCGGCGAACAGCTGAAACACGACCCAACTTTTGGTATGCCATGTCTATTCCCTCCTTCTGTGCTTTTTGCAAACAGGGGCTGTTGCAAGAACAGTCACCTGTGAAAAAGCAAATTCTAGTCTGTCAGATTAATCGTCAGCACGTAAGGAAAGTCCGAGCTCGTCAAGTTTTTCTTGAACTTCTTCAAGAGACTTCTTACCGAGGTTGCGAACTTTCATCATGTCTTCTTCTGATTTATTAGCAAGTTCTTGAACTGTATTAATACCAGCGCGTTTTAGGCAGTTGTAAGAACGAACAGAAAGATCAAGTTCTTCGATAGTCATCTCAAGAACTTTTTCTTTTTGGTCTTCTTCTTTTTCAACCATAATTTCCGCTTTTTGCGCTTGATCGGTTAGTCCGACAAATATATTTAAATGTTCGGTAATGATCTTCGCTCCAAGAGAAACTGCCTCTTCAGGACGGATGCTTCCATCTGTCCAAATGTCAAATGTAAGCTTGTCATAGTTGGTCACTTGTCCAACGCGGGTATTTTCTACCTGGTAGTTTACACGTGAGATCGGTGTGTAAATTGAATCGACCGGAATGACTCCGATTGGATGATCATCACTCTTATTGCCTTCCGCTTGAACATAACCGCGGCCTCTCTTTGCATTCAGCTTCATTTGGAAATGAGCGCCTTCCGCAAGAGTAGCAATATGAAGGTCCGGATTCAAAATTTCCACATCACTGTCATGTGTAATGTCACCAGCTGTAACGACTCCCTCACCTTGTACATCTATTTCCAATGTTTTATCTTCATCAGAATAAATCTTCATTGCAAGCTTTTTCAAGTTAAGGATGATCGTAGTAACGTCTTCTACAACACCTTCAACTGTTGAGAATTCATGCAATACTCCATTAATCTGAATCGATGTAACAGCTGCACCAGGCAGTGAGGATAATAGGATACGACGTAAGGAGTTGCCCAGTGTAGTACCATATCCACGTTCAAGTGGTTCAACAACAAACTTTCCATATGTGGCATCGTCGCTGATTTCAACCGTTTCAATTCTTGGCTTTTCGATTTCGATCATTCAACTAAACCCTCCTTCAAACGTCGAACCTCGACCGGACATGTACCCAGCCGAAATTCCCCAGTGGCATTCCCGACTTAAACAACTAAATAGTGTTCTTCACCAAAACTAATAGTATACATACCCATTATAGACAGGCTATGCATACTTTATACCGCAGAGTGTAACTAAAGTTACACGCGGCGGCGTTTTGGAGGACGGCATCCGTTATGAGGAACAGGTGTAACATCGCGAATAGCTGTTACTTCTAAACCTACCGCTTGAAGGGCACGGATTGCAGCTTCACGGCCAGCACCAGGGCCTTTAACAGAAACCTCTAGTGTTTTCATGCCATTTTCCATCGCAGTTTTACCAGCAGTTTCAGCTGCCATTTGCGCTGCGAATGGAGTTGATTTACGAGAACCTTTGAATCCCAGGTGGCCAGATGTAGCCCAAGAGATTGCATTCCCGTGAGTATCAGTAATCGTAATAATCGTGTTGTTGAAAGTAGAACGGATATGCGCGATACCAGACTCGACATTCTTTTTGACACGACGTTTACGTGTATTAGTTTTACGTTGCTTAGCCATTAGAGTTTACCTCCTTTACCTCTTACTTTTTCTTATTCGCTACTGTACGACGAGGTCCTTTACGAGTACGAGAGTTGTTCTTCGTATTTTGACCACGAACTGGAAGACCGCGACGGTGGCGGATCCCACGGTAGCTGCCGATTTCAATTAGACGTTTAATGTTAAGAGACACTTCACGGCGAAGGTCACCTTCAACTTTAATTTTGTCGATTGCTTCACGAATTTTGTTTAATTCATCTTCTGTAAGATCACGAACACGAGTTTCTTCAGATACACCAGCTTCAGCAAGAACTTGTTGTGCTTTAGCTTTACCGATTCCAAAGATATATGTTAGTGAAATGACAATACGCTTATCGCGTGGAACGTCCACTCCTGCAATACGTGCCATAATGTAGCACCTCCTTGGATTAACCTTGTTTTTGCTTGTGTTTCGGGTTTTCGCAGATCACCATTACAGTACCTCTACGACGAATAACTTTACATTTTTCACAAATGGGTTTGACTGATGGTCTAACCTTCATCTTTTAAACCTCCTTATGTCACGGAGTACGATTTTTATTTAAAGCGATACGTTATACGACCACGTGATAAGTCATATGGAGACAATTCTACGGTTACTTTATCTCCTGGCAATATCCGAATATAGTGCATGCGGATCTTACCAGAAACGTGTGCCAGAATTTTATGTCCATTCTCAAGCTCCACACGGAACATGGCGTTTGGCAGTGGTTCGATTACCGTACCTTCTACCTCAATTACATCGTCTTTAGCCATCGATATGGTCTCCCTTCTTCAGAGCAATGACTTTCTCGTCGGAAAACTTCGCTACTGCGTACCGTAGTTTGCCATTAGTTACACGGCCTGTTTCAAGAATGCTTCTTGCAACTTCCGGAGAAATAAAATCAAGAAGTTCTAAGTGAATCAGGTTTTTACGTTTGGCGCGATCATATTTGCGTTTATCGCCGTCAGCGACAAGCACAAAACGATCATCCAGGATACTGACAATGACACCTAATTTCTCAGCGTCTCTTCCCTTTGTGATTCGAACCATCTGACCTATTTGCGGTGCCGATTCAGAATCGCTAACCATTATATCACCTTCACTTAGATCTTTGTTAAGATTTCGTATCCTTCCTCCGTAATAGCGATGGTATGTTCAAAGTGAGCACACCATTTGCCATCCGTTGTGACAACCGTCCAGTTATCGGATAATGTTCGAACGTAACGAGATCCAGCATTGATCATCGGCTCAACAGCCAATACCATTCCTTTTTTCAGGATCGGCCCTTTTCCAGGCGGTCCGTAGTGAGGAATCTGTGGATCTTCATGTAATTCCTGGCCGACTCCATGACCCACATATTCCCGTACAACAGAGAACCCTTCAGCTTCTGCAAATACTTGAATATCATGAGAAATGTCCGTTAGTCTGGCACCTGCCTTCGCTTTCTCCAATCCTTTGAAAAGAGATTGCTCAGTTACATCCAGAAGCCTTTGAGATTCCTCGGAAATCTCTCCGACTCCATACGTCCAGGCTGAGTCCCCGTGGTAGCCTTTGTATTTCGCCCCAATATCTATAGAGATAATGTCGCCATGGTTTAATACACGCTTTCCTGGGATCCCATGTACAAGCTCTTCATTCACGGAAGTACAGATGCTTCCCGTAAATCCATTATAATCCTTGAAAGAAGGGATTGCACCCTGGCTGCGAATAAACTTCTCAGCAATGTTATCCAGTTCTTTCGTTGTCACACCAGGTTTAATGTGTTTCTTTAACTCTTGGTGAGTTAGGGCAACGATTCTCCCTGCTTCCCGCATGATTTCTATCTCTCGCGGCGTTTTGGAGATAATCATTTTGCCAATCCTCCAATAAGTTTGTTGATGTCTGTGTAAACTTTATGGATTTCCTGATCACCGTCAATGTTCTTGAGGTAACCTTTTTCTTTGTAGAAATCAAGTAAAGGTTTGGATTGTTCCATGTTTACTTCTAAGCGGGTACGAACTGTTTCTTCATTATCGTCTTTGCGTTGAATCAATTCAGCGCCGTCCTTGTCACATCTTCCATCCACTTTTGGCGGATTGAAGATCACATGATAAGTGGCTCCGCAAACCGGGCATACCCGGCGTCCAGTCAGTCGCGCCATCAATTTTTCTGTATCAACAGAAATATTGAGAACATAATCAATCTGGCGGTCTAAATCCTGAAGAATTTCCTCAAGCGCTTCAGCCTGAGCCACAGTACGAGGAAAACCATCAAGCAGGAATCCTTTTTCACAGTCATCTTTGGCAAGACGTTCACGGACAATTCCGATCGTTACATCATCCGGAACCAAGTTGCCGGAATCCATATATGACTTTGCCTTCAGACCGAGAGGCGTACCCTCTTTAATTGCTGCTCGAAACATATCTCCAGTAGAAATATGAGGAATTCCGTACTGCTCAACAATTTGTTCTGCCTGCGTCCCTTTACCGGCACCAGGCAATCCCATTAATACAAGATACATCTAATCCCTCCATACGTCACTAATCTAGTCAATAGACTGAGGGCTGGGGAAGAAAAGGTTCTTCCCTTCCTCTATTTAATGAAGCCTTTGTAATGCCTTTTGATCAACTGGCTTTCAATCTGCTTCATCGTGTCTAATGCCACACCTACAACAATCAGTATGCTCGTTCCGCCGATCTGGATCGAAGGCGGAAGGTTAAGCCCTGGAATTGCTGTAAAGATTACCGGGAGAATAGCGATCAACGCAAGGAATAGAGATCCTACAAAAGTTAATCGATATAAAATTTTCGTAACATACGACTGAGTGTTAGCTCCTGGACGAATGCCAGGAATATAACCGCCCTGTTTCTTCAAGTTGTCTGCCATTTTTTCTGGATTGACTTGAATAAAAGTGTAGAAGTACGAAAATCCAATAATTAAAAGCGCATATATAATCATTCCGACTGGCTGGGTGTAGTCAAACGCATTGACAATCCATTTGGTTACACTGTTTTGCTCGAAAAAGCCGGCAATGGTACGCGGAGTAATAATCAAGGAAATCGCAAAGATAACCGGGATAACTCCTGCTGCATTGACTTTAATCGGCAAGTGTGTGGATTGACCCCCAACAGGCTTATTTCCGACGACTCGTTTTGCATACTGAATCGGGATTTTACGCAAACCTTGTTGAATAAAGATAACGCCGACAACAATTAAAATAATAGCGATCAGTAACAGAAGTACAGTTACAATATGCATAAACAGCTGATCGTTTGCGCCTTTGAATTGCGCTGCATATATCTGGTTAACTGCTGTAGGAATAGCTGCGACAATCCCCGCGAAAATGAGAACGGAAATCCCATTTCCAATTCCCTTAAGGGTAATCTGCTCACCTAGCCACATCAAAAAGGCAGTTCCTGCAGTCAATACTAACGCAATAAACAAATACGTCATGATTCCCGGATCTGAGATCAGTCCAGGGAATAGGTTGTTAAAACCTATTGACATCCCAACGGCTTGGATAAAGCCGAGGATAATCGTCCCGTACCTGGTGAACTGAGCCAGCTTGCGTCGGCCCACTTCCCCTTGTTTACTCCACTCTGTAAACTTAGGAACCACATCCATCTGAAGCAGCTGAACAATGATTGATGCTGTAATGTATGGCATGATACCCATTGCAAAGATGGAGAAGTTTTTTAATGCTCCACCACCGAACGTGTTCAAGAATCCAAAAATACTTGCGTTATTTTCAGTGCCAAACTGGAGAACTTCGCGATTTACACCCGGAACAGGAATAAATGTTCCGATCCTGAAAACGATCAGCATCAAGAGTGTAAATAAAATCTTGTTTCTCAGATCACCCACACGCATAATGTTGGAGATTGTCCGGAACATTAGATCACCTCAGTTTTTCCGCCGGCCGCTTCAATAGCTTCTTTAGCAGAAGCAGAGAATTTGTGGGCCTTAACTGTAAGCTTAACTCCTAACTTGCCATTTCCTAGAACTTTGATACCGCTATTTTCTTTGCTTACTACACCAGTTTCGATAAGAAGTTCCGGAGTTACCTCTGTACCTTCTTCAAAACGAGCAAGTTTTTCAAGATTAACAATTGAGTACTCTTTACGAGTTGGGTTAGTGAATCCACGTTTCGGCAAACGACGTGCTAATGGATTTTGTCCACCCTCAAATCCCGGACGAACTCCGCCACCAGAACGAGCTTTTTGACCTTTGTGACCACGTCCGCTGGTTTTACCATTTCCTGATCCGATACCACGTCCTACACGGTTGCGTGTTGAACGAGATCCTTCAGCTGGTTTCAACTCATGAAGTTTCATCTGAGCACCTCCTCATGATTTATTTAACGTTTTACGCGTCGATTTCATTAACAGTTACAAGGTGAGATACCTTGTTAACCATTCCACGGATAGCTTGGTTGTCTTCGTGAACAACCGTTTGATGCATTTTTCTAAGACCTAAAGTCTTAACAGTTACACGCTGATTCTCAGGACGACCGATAACACTGCGTGTGAGGGTGATTTCTAATTTCTTAGCCATCTATAATTCCCTCCTTAACCTAAAAGCTCTTCTACTGATTTGCCGCGAAGTTTCGCAACGTCCTCAGCACGTTTAAGATTTCTTAATCCTTCGATCGTAGCACGCACCATGTTAATAGGGTTGTTAGATCCAAGAGATTTAGAAAGAATGTCGCCAACACCAGCAAGTTCTAGTACCGCACGGACAGGTCCGCCCGCGATAACTCCAGTACCCTCAGAAGCAGGCTTAAGCAATACGCTTCCTGCGCCAAATCGTCCTGTAATTTGGTGAGGGATAGTTGTTCGAACAACTGGTACTGTAATAAGATTTTTCTTTGCATCTTCAATTGCTTTACGGATTGCATCTGGTACTTCTTGCGCTTTACCAGTACCAAATCCGACATGACCATTTTTGTCACCAACGACAACGACTGCAGCAAAGCGGAAACGACGTCCACCTTTTACAACCTTCGCTACACGGTTGACCGTTACGACACGTTCTTCAAGTTCAAGTTTATTTGGGTCGATACGCATCAGTTTCCCTCCTTCTATTAAAATTCTAACCCAGCCTCACGGGCTGCATCAGCTAATGCTTTTACACGTCCATGATATAAATATCCGCCACGGTCGAATACTACTGATTTAACGCCTTTTTCTGCACCGCGTTTAGCAATAGCTTCGCCAATTGCTTTAGCAGCTTCAACGTTACCGCCGTTTTTAACATCAACGCCTTTATCTAATGAAGAGGCAGATGCAATTGTAACTCCGTTTTGATCATCGATCAACTGAGCATAAATGTGCTTAGTAGAACGGAATACGTTTAAACGAGGACGTTGTGCTGTTCCGATTACAGTGCGGCGTACACGACCATGTCTTTTTTTACGAGCGACATTTTTATCCGCTTTAGTGATCATCTTATGCACTCCTTTCCGCTAACTTCTTAACGGCCTTATTTACCAGTCTTACCTTCTTTGCGTCGTACAAACTCACCTTCATAACGGATTCCTTTACCTTTGTAAGGCTCAGGAGCACGTACGGAACGGATGTTTGCTGCGATTTCGCCAACGCGTTCTTTATCGATACCTTTAACGATTACTTTCGTGTTAGAAGGAACATCAATGTCGATTCCTTTTTCAGGAACGATTTCTACTGGGTGAGAGTATCCAACGTTAAGGATCAATTTGTTACCAGACTTAGATGCACGGTAACCTACACCAATGATTTCTAGTGCTCTTTCGTATCCAGTTGTAACACCAACAACCATGTTGTTAAGTACGCTTCTAGTTGTTCCGTGTAAAGCACGGTGTTCTTTGTGATCGCTCGGGCGTTCAAAAGTGATTGTGCTATCAGCCACATTGATTTTGATATCGTTGTGGAATTTACGAGTTAGTTCACCTTTAGGTCCTTTAACAGTGACAAGGTTGTTTTCCTTCACATCAACTGTTACACCACTTGGGATTTCTACAGGTTTATTACCTACGCGAGACATAATGACACCTCCATTCGCTGCTTAATTTTTACCAAACGTATGCTAATACTTCGCCGCCGACTTGTTGCTGGCGAGCTTCTTTGTCAGTTAAAACGCCTTTAGAAGTGGATACTAGTGCAATCCCTAATCCTCCAAGTACACGTGGAAGTTCAGTTGATTTTGCGTATACACGTAGTCCAGGCTTACTGATACGTTTAAGACCAGTAATTACACGCTCATTGTTAGAACCGTATTTAAGGAAGATGCGAATCATCCCTTGTTTATTATCTTCAATGTATTCCACATCACGTACAAAGCCTTCACGCTTGAGGATTTCTGCGATTTCTTTCTTAATCGTTGAGCCAGGAACCTCTAGTTTATCGTGACGAACAGTGTTAGCGTTGCGAATACGAGTAAGCATATCTGCAATTGGATCTGTCATGACCATTGATATTTACCTCCTTCCCTTTATTCAGGGTATTACCAGCTGGCTTTTTTAACGCCAGGAATTTGACCTTTATAAGCAAGTTCTCTAAAGCAGATACGGCATAGTTTGAACTTGCGGATTACTGAATGAGGACGCCCGCATCGTTCACAGCGAGTGTATTCCTGCACTTTGAACTTTTGCTGGCGTTGTTGCTTAGCAATCATAGATTTCTTTGCCACGGGTTTACCTCCTTTGGCTAAACGATTATTTTTGGAAAGGCATTCCTACTTGAGTCAATAGCTCACGTGCCTCTTCGTCCGTGTTGGCAGTCGTTACGATAACGATGTCCATACCGCGAACTTTATTCACTTTATCGTAATCGATCTCCGGGAAGATCAATTGTTCTTTTACACCAAGAGTGTAGTTACCACGGCCATCAAAAGCTTTCTTTGAAATACCACGGAAGTCACGAACACGCGGAAGTGTAACAGAGATTAATTTGTCTAAGAAATCATACATGCGCTCTCCGCGAAGAGTTACTTTCGTACCGATCGGCATACCTTCACGAAGTTTGAAACCTGCGATAGATTTTTTAGCACGAGTGATTACTGGCTTTTGACCAGCGATAGCTGTTAGTTCTTCAACTGCTGTATCCAATACTTTAGAGTTGGAAACTGCATCACCAACACCCATGTTGATTACAATTTTTTCGATCTTTGGAACTTCCATTACAGAAGTGTAGTTAAACTTCTCTACTAGAGAAGGAACAATCTCACTTTTATAACGCTCTTGTAGACGGTTCATCAAGATGCCCTCCTTTCACTGCAATTATTTATCTAAAACTTCACCTGATTTAGCTACACGAACTTTTTTACCATCGACTTCTTTGTGACCTACACGGGTAGGAGCACCAGTCTTTGGATCAAGAGGCATTACGTTAGAAACGTGAACCGGAGCTTCTTGGCTTACGATTCCACCTTGTGGATTAGCCTGAGACGGTTTCGCGTGCTTCTTAACGATATTAACGCCTTCTACAAGGACACGATTTTGCTTCGGATAAGCTTCAAGGATCACACCTTGTTTGCCTTTATCCTTACCAGAAATCACTTGTACTTTATCGCCTTTTTTAACATGCATTGGCATGAGCGTGTTGCACCTCCTTACAAGCCTGCTTTGAGTCTTGCATTCTATTGATAATTAAAGTACTTCCGGAGCAAGTGATACGATCTTCATGAATTGTTTGTCACGAAGTTCACGAGCAACTGGTCCAAAAATACGAGTACCACGAGGACCCTTGTCATCACGAACGATTACTGCTGCGTTTTCGTCAAAACGGATGGAAGATCCATCGTTACGGCGCATTCCGCGTTTTGTACGAACAACAACCGCTTTAACGACATCACCTTTCTTAACAACGCCGCCTGGTGTTGCAGATTTTACAGAACAAACGATGATGTCACCAACGTTAGCGTATTTACGTCCAGAACCACCAAGAACTTTAATGCAAAGTAACTCACGAGCACCTGAGTTGTCAGCTACTTTTAAACGAGTCTCTTGTTGAATCATGCGAATTGACCTCCTTTCGGATACATTTTCGATCCGAACATATATTAAATAACTACTGCTTCTTCAACCACTTCTACTAAACGGAAACGTTTGTCTTTAGAAAGCGGACGAGTTTCCATGATTCTTACCATGTCATTCATTTTTGCAGTGTTGTTTTCATCATGAGCTTTAAATTTCTTAGAGTACTTAACACGCTTGTTATATAAAGGGTGTTTTTTGTAAGTCTCTACAAGCACAGTGATTGTTTTGTCCATCTTGTCAGATACAACACGGCCAACATAAACTTTACGCTGGTTACGTTCACTCATTGTGCGAACCTCCTCTCAATGTTAAGCGTTAGTAATCCCTAGCTCTCTTTCACGTAAAACAGTTTTTGCACGGGCAATTGCTTTACGAACTTCACGAATGCGGGCAGGGTTTTCTAATTGACCTGTAGCTAGTTGAAAACGAAGATTGAAAAGCTCTTCTTTCAATGACTTAGCGTTTTGTTCAATTTCAGCAGTGGTCAAGTTACGGATATCATTAGCCTTCATTAGTGTCACCACCCACTTCTTCGCGTTTTACAAATTTACATTTCACAGGAAGCTTGTGTGCAGCAAGACGAAGAGCTTCACGAGCTACTTCTTCGGATACACCAGCGATTTCAAACATGATTTTTCCTGGTTTTACTACAGCAACCCATCCTTCAGGCGCCCCTTTACCGGAACCCATTCGAACTTCTAGAGGTTTAGCTGTGTAAGGCTTAGATGGGAAAATTTTAATCCATACTTTACCGCCACGCTTCATGTAACGAGTCATCGCGATACGCGCTGCTTCGATCTGACGGTTTGTGATCCAAGATGCTTCAACAGCTTGAAGACCATATTCACCGAATGCTACTTCAGCTCCGCCTTTTGCACGTCCGCGCATTTTCCCGCGGTGTTCACGGCGGTATTTAACACGTTTTGGCAATAACATAATTATTTGCCTCCTTCCTCTTTTTTCGTTCCTCTTGTTGGAAGGACTTCCCCACGGTAGATCCAGATTTTCACACCAAGTTTACCGTAAGTAGTGTCAGCTTCTGCAGTTCCGTAGTCGATATCTGCACGAAGGGTATGAAGAGGAACAGTTCCTTCACTGTAAGATTCTGAACGAGCGATATCTGCTCCGCCAAGACGGCCAGATACTTCTGTTTTGATACCTTTTGCTCCAGCACGCATAGAACGTTGGATCGCTTGCTTCATTGCACGGCGGAAAGACACACGGTTTTCCAATTGACGAGCAATATTTTCTGCAACAAGCTTAGCGTCTACATCCGCTTGCTTGATTTCAAAGATGTTTACGTGTACTCGCTTGCCAGTTAGTTCGTTAAGAGCTTTACGAAGTGCTTCGACTTCAGTACCACCCTTACCAATAACCATACCAGGCTTAGCAGTTTTGATCGTGATGTTTACGCGGTTAGCTGCACGTTCGATTTCAACACCAGATACAGCCGCGTCTTTTAAACGTTTTTCGATATATTTACGAATTTTAAGATCTTCGTGTAAAAGATCAGCATAGTCTTTGTCAGCGTACCACTTTGACTCCCAGTCACGGATGACGCCAATACGTAGTCCTACCGGATTTACTTTTTGACCCACGTCTTATCCCTCCTTCTTTTCAGAAACAACGATAGTGATGTGGCTAGTACGCTTGTTAATACGGCTTGCACGTCCCATTGCGCGAGGACGGAAACGTTTTAACGTAATGCCTTCATCTACGAATGCAGATGATACCACAAGGTTGTTTGGTTCCATTTCATAGTTGTGTTCCGCGTTTGCGATAGCAGACTTTAACACCTTTTCAATCACTGGAGAAGCAGCTTTTGGTGTTAGGCGTAAGATCGCAAGTGCTTCGCCTACTTGCTTACCTCGAATCAGATCGATAACAATTCTAGCTTTACGAGGAGCAATACGCACTTGTTTAGCAACAGCTTTTGCTTGCATTTTGTGTACCTCCCCTCAAATTAACGTCTTGTTTTCTTATCATCAGCGGCGTGACCTTTGTAAGTACGAGTTGGTGCAAACTCACCTAACTTATGTCCGACCATGTCTTCTGTAACATAAACCGGCACATGCTTACGGCCATCATATACTGCTAATGTGTGTCCGATGAATTCCGGGAAAATTGTTGAACGGCGAGACCAAGTTTTAATAACTTTTTTGTCATTTGCTTCGTTCAAGCCTTCAACTTTTTTCATTAAGTGGTCATCAACAAAAGGTCCTTTTTTCAAACTGCGACCCATACGTGAACCTCCCTTCGCGATTGCGCTACGGTTCGATTGAACCGTAGAACAAACACGTTATTTTTTACGACGACGTACGATGTACTTGTCAGTTGGATTGTTTTTCTTACGAGTCTTGTAGCCAAGAGTCGGTTTGCCCCATGGTGACATTGGTGATTTACGTCCGATTGGAGCGCGTCCTTCACCACCACCGTGCGGGTGATCGTTAGGGTTCATTACAGAACCACGAACTGTTGGACGGATACCCATCCAGCGAGAGCGTCCTGCTTTACCTACGTTTACAAGTTCATGCTCGAGGTTACCTACTTGACCGATTGTTGCACGGCAAGTGAGAAGGATCATACGAACTTCTCCGGAACCTAAACGAACTAGAGCATATTTTTCTTCTTTACCAAGAAGCTGAGCTTCAGCACCAGCTGAACGAGCTAGCTGTCCGCCTTTACCAGGTTTCAGCTCGATGTTGTGGATTGTAGAACCTACAGGAATGTTCGCAAGCGGAAGTGCATTCCCTACTTTAATGTCAGCGTCAACGCCGGACATGATTTCTTGGCCTACTTTAAGTCCTTTTGGAGCAAGGATGTAACGTTTTTCACCGTCAACATAGTTGATTAGTGCGATGTTTGCAGTACGGTTCGGATCATACTCGATTGTAGCAACGCGTCCTGGTATTCCATCTTTGTTACGTTTAAAGTCGATGATTCTGTATTTACGCTTGTGTCCACCGCCTTGGTGACGAACAGTAAGTTTACCTTGGTTGTTGCGTCCGGCTTTTTTGCTTAGTGGTGCAAGCAATGATTTTTCTGGTTTGTCTGTAGTGATTTCAGCATAGTCAAGCTGAGTCATGTTACGACGACCGTTAGTGATCGGTTTAAACTTTTTGATACCCATTTGTGTTTCCCTCCTTTACCTGTTGATCTTAAACTCCTTCAAAGAAGTCCAATTCTTTGCTTCCTGGAGTTAAAGTAATGATTGCTTTTTTACGTTTTGAAGTATAGCCAGTATGACGACCTACACGCTTGAATTTCCCTTTGTAGTTCGCAGTGTTTACTGATGCAACTTTAATTCCGAAAATTTCTTCCAGCGCAGTTTTGATTTGAGTCTTAGTCGCGCGAGTGTCCACTTCGAAAGTGTATTTTCCGTCAGCCATAATTTCAGTAGAACGCTCTGTAATTACGGGGCGCTTAATAATATCACGTGCATCCATTATGCAAGCACCTCCTCTACTTTTTCCACAGCGTCTCTTGTCATAACAAGCTTGTCGTGGTTAAGCACATCAAGCACGTTAACACCAGTTGCTGTAACAACAGTTACACCAGGGATGTTACGAGCAGATAACGCAACAAATTCGTTAAAGTCACCTGTTACAACAAGTGCTTTGCGATCTGCGGATAGATTTGTCAGTACTTGTTTCATATCTTTTGTTTTTGGAGCATCAAAAGAAAGAGCGTCAAGTACTACTAGGTTATTATCGATTACCTTGGAAGAAAGTGCAGATTTAATAGCTAAACGGCGAACTTTCTTAGGCAATTTGTAAGAATAGCCTCTTGGCGTTGGACCGAAAACTGTTCCACCGCCTACCCATTGTGGAGAACGGATTGAACCTTGACGAGCACGGCCAGTTCCCTTTTGTCTCCATGGTTTGCGTCCACCACCGGCAACTTCAGAACGGTTTTTCACGTCGTGGTTACCTTGACGAAGTGACGCTTGCTGCATGATAACAGCATCAAATAATACATTTTGGTTTGGTTCAATACCGAAAACGGAAGCATTAAGCTCGATATCGCCAGCTTGAGAACCATCTTGTTTGTAAATAGCTACTTTAGGCATCGATGTATCCTCCCTTCTTATTTAGCTTCTTTAGCTTTTACAGCTGCATTGATTGTAACGTAGCTCTTTTTCGCACCAGGTACGTTACCTTTGATTAGAAGTACGTTGCGCTCAGCATCAACTTTAACAACTTCTAGATTTTGAACAGTAATTGTATCTCCGCCTGTACGTCCAGGTAGGTTTTTACCTTTGAATACACGGTTAGGGTCAACTGCACCCATAGAACCGGGACGACGGTGGTAACGGGAACCGTGGCTCATAGGTCCGCGGGATTGTCCGTGGCGTTTGATAACACCTTGGAATCCTTTACCTTTTGATGTTCCGGTTACATCAACGATGTCACCTTCTGCGAAAATATCTACCTTGACTTCCTGACCAACTTCAAAATCCGCGCCTTCTACATTGCGGAATTCTTTCACGAAGCGCTTAGGGTTTGTGTTAGCTTTAGCAGCATGCCCTTTTGCAGGCTTGTTCACACGGCTTTCTTTCTTATCATCAAATCCCAATTGGATTGCTTCGTAACCATCGTTTTCAGCAGTTTTCTTTTGAAGAACAACGTTTGGAGTAACTTCAACGACAGTAACTGGGATTAGTTCACCGTTTTCTGCGAATACTTGAGTCATTCCAACTTTTTTACCTAAGATTCCTTTGGCCATTAGTCACACCTCCTATTAAATGTTTGAGTTTTTTTATATGTTATTTCTTATAGTTTGATTTCAATGTCAACGCCAGATGGAAGATCCAAACGCATTAATGAATCAACAGTTTGCGGCGTTGGCTCGATGATATCGATCAAACGCTTATGCGTACGCATTTCGAACTGCTCACGAGAATCCTTATACTTGTGCACCGCACGTAGGATTGTGTAAACAGCTTTCTCAGTTGGAAGCGGAATCGGTCCGGATACTTTTGCACCAGAACGTTTTGCAGTCTCAACAATTTTCTCAGCAGATTGATCAAGAATTCTGTGATCATATGCTTTTAATCGAATACGAATCTTTTGCTTTGCCATTATTTTCCCTCCTTTATTCGCCCATTTTGATAAACAGACATTACTCCCACGGAAATTTAACCTGACAGACATCCGCCATGGCAATGGGGCCGGGTGTGTCAGCAACCTTCCGGATCATCGCAAATGAATGACCAACATTACTTATTATAGTAAAAACAGCTGCCCAATGCAAGCTATTCTTATAAATATTTTAGTCGGCCGCACACTTTTTCTATTATAGAGGCATAACCGTGTAATAGCAAGCCGAATCAGGATTTACCAAAAGAAAAGCGGTAGCGCCTTGAACAAGGCCGACAAGCGCTGGAGTCCATACTCTGCAACACGCTTTTTTTGTGTTGTTGAGTATGGGCGAAGCGACATCGAGGACTTAGGCGCTGAAGCCAGACATCACTTCTAAGTCGAGTTTCTTCTATATAAATAAGCAACTGAATGCAAACAAAAAAGCATCCCAATCAGGGATGCTTTTTATAAACGATGAACTATTCTTGGATAGTTGCTACTACTCCAGCACCTACAGTACGTCCACCTTCACGAATAGAGAACTTAGTTCCTTCTTCGATCGCGATTGGAGCGATTAGTTCAACAGTCATTTCGATGTTGTCTCCTGGCATAACCATTTCAGTTCCTTCTGGAAGTTGGATGATACCAGTTACGTCAGTTGTACGGAAGTAGAACTGAGGACGGTAGTTAGAGAAGAATGGAGTGTGACGTCCACCCTCTTCTTTTGAAAGAACATAAACTTCAGCTTTGAACTTTGTGTGAGCTTTAACAGTTCCTGGTTTAGCAAGAACTTGTCCACGCTCAACATCGTCACGGGAAACCCCGCGAAGAAGTGCACCGATGTTGTCACCAGCTTCAGCATAGTCAAGAAGTTTACGGAACATCTCAACACCTGTTACAGTAGTTGATTTTGGCTCTTCAGTAAGACCAAGGATCTCGATAACGTCACCAACTTTAACTTGTCCACGCTCAACACGTCCAGTAGCAACTGTACCACGGCCAGTGATTGAGAATACGTCCTCAACAGGCATCATGAATGGTTTATCAGTGTCACGTGGAGGAGTTGGGATGTACTCGTCAACTGCGTCCATAAGTTCGATGATTTTAGCTTCCCACTCAGCATCTCCTTCAAGAGCTTTAAGAGCAGAACCTTTGATTACAGGAACATCGTCTCCTGGGAAATCGTACTCAGAAAGAAGGTCACGAACTTCCATTTCAACTAGTTCAAGAAGTTCTTCGTCATCTACCATATCACATTTGTTCAAGAATACAACTAGGTAAGGTACACCTACTTGACGAGAAAGAAGGATGTGTTCACGAGTTTGTGGCATTGGGCCGTCAGCAGCAGATACTACTAGGATCCCTCCGTCCATTTGTGCAGCACCAGTGATCATGTTTTTAACATAGTCAGCATGTCCTGGGCAGTCAACGTGTGCATAGTGGCGAGTGTCAGTTTCATACTCAACGTGTGCAGTTGAGATTGTGATACCACGCTCACGCTCTTCTGGAGCACCATCGATTTGGTCGTAAGCCATAGCTTGGCCTTTACCAGATTTCTTAGCAAGTACAGATGTAATTGCAGCTGTTAAAGTTGTTTTACCGTGGTCAACGTGTCCGATTGTACCAATATTCGCATGTGTTTTGGAACGATCAAATTTCTCTTTAGCCATGAGAAAGATTCCTCCTTAATATGTGTAAAAGTTTAATTTTTATATTTAAAACAGACAGGTTGTCTGCCTATTTTAGATTACATGAAAAGCTAGTTTCTTACAACTGTCAACTATTATTGGCCAGTTGATTTTTTAATGATTTCCTCTGAAATTGATTTCGGTACTTCTTCGTAGTGGTCAAAGTGCATGGAGTAAGTTCCACGTCCTTGTGTACGAGAACGAAGTGATGTTGCATAACCAAACATTTCAGCAAGTGGAACCATCGCTTTAACAACTTGAGCGTTACCGCGAGCTTCCATACCTTCAACGCGTCCGCGTCGGGAAGTTACGTCACCCATAATGTCTCCCATGTACTCTTCAGGAACAACCACTTCAACTTTCATGATCGGCTCAAGGATAGCAGGGTCACATTTTGATTTCGCGTTTTTAAGTGCCATGGATCCAGCAATTTTGAACGCCATTT
This sequence comes from Fictibacillus sp. NRS-1165, assembly GCF_050468105.1. Classification (NCBI taxonomy): domain Bacteria; kingdom Bacillati; phylum Bacillota; class Bacilli; order Caryophanales; family Fictibacillaceae; genus Fictibacillus; species Fictibacillus sp. NRS-1165. The sequence goes on along the minus strand of NZ_JBDPNU010000010.1, from coordinate 31,880 downwards.
CGTTGGAGTCAACGTCATGGTATGAACCGTCAACGATTTTCGCTTTAAGGTCAAGCATTGGGAAGCCTGCAAGCATACCATTTTTCATTGATTCTTCGATACCGGCTTGTACCGCTGGGATGTATTCACGTGGAACAACACCACCGACGATTTTGTTTTCGAATACGAATCCAGATCCTTCTTCACCTGGCTCGAACTCGATCCAAACGTGACCGTATTGACCACGACCACCGGACTGACGAACGAACTTACCTTCAACTTTAGCCGCTTGGCGGATTGTTTCACGGTAAGCAACCTGTGGAGCACCTACGTTAGCTTCAACTTTGAATTCACGTTTCATACGGTCAACTAGGATGTCCAGGTGAAGTTCACCCATTCCGCCGATGATCGTTTGTCCTGTTTCTTCATCCGTTTCAGTTCTGAATGTAGGATCTTCCTCAGCAAGTTTCGCAAGGGCCATACCCATTTTGTCCTGGTCAGCCTTAGATTTAGGCTCGATGGACAAGTGGATTACAGGCTCTGGGAATACCATAGATTCAAGGATAACCTGGTTCTTCTCATCACAGAGAGTATCACCAGTTGTAGTATCTTTCAAACCTACAGCAGCTGCGATATCACCAGCGTATACGATAGAGATCTCTTCACGGTGGTTAGCGTGCATTTGAAGGATACGTCCTACGCGCTCACGCTTACCTTTTGTAGAGTTCTGTACATAAGAACCAGAGTTCAATGTTCCTGAGTATACGCGGAAGAATGTAAGTTTACCGACATAAGGGTCAGTCATAACTTTAAATGCCAATGCAGAGAAAGGAGCCTCGTCGCTGGATTCGCGAGTTACTTCTTCTTCAGAATCAGGTAGTGTACCTTTGATTGCTTCTACATCGGTTGGAGCTGGCAAGTAGTCAAGAACTGCATCCAGCATAAGCTGAACACCCTTGTTCTTAAATGCAGATCCACAGATTACAGGATAGAAATCAACGTTTACAGTTCCTTGACGGATGGCTGCTTTGATTTCTTCGTTTGTAATCTCTTCGCCTTCTAAGTACTTCATCATCAACTCTTCATCAAGCTCAGCTACCGCTTCGATAAGCTTTCCACGGTACTCTTCCGCTTGCTCTTGATAATCAGCAGGGATTTCACCTACTTCAATATCAGTACCAAGGTCGTTTCCGTAGAATACAGCTTTCATCTCGATTAGGTCGATGATGGCTTCGAATTGATCTTCAGCACCGATAGGAAGCTGAATTGGATGTGCGTTTGCACCAAGACGGTCATGAAGAGTCTTTACAGAGTAAAGGAAGTCAGCACCGATCTTGTCCATTTTGTTAACGAATACTACACGGGGAACCCCGTAAGTTGTTGCTTGACGCCATACTGTTTCAGTTTGCGGTTCTACCCCAGACTGTGCATCGAGTACAGCTACAGCTCCGTCTAATACACGCAATGAACGTTCTACTTCTACTGTAAAGTCTACGTGTCCAGGAGTATCAATGATGTTGATACGGTGACCTTTCCACTGAGCAGTAGTTGCAGCGGAAGTGATTGTGATTCCGCGCTCTTGCTCCTGCTCCATCCAGTCCATTTGGGAAGCTCCTTCATGAGTTTCACCAATTTTATGGATACGACCTGTATAGTATAGTACACGTTCTGTAGTTGTTGTTTTACCAGCATCGATGTGAGCCATGATGCCGATGTTACGCGTATTTTTTAAGGAGAATTCTCTTGCCATGAATTTCTCTCCTTCCTATACATAGGAAATAATTTTTTATAGTGTGATAGAGACAGCTAAGAAACTGTCTCTTGTGTTTTTTACCAGCGGTAGTGAGCAAACGCTTTGTTCGCTTCTGCCATTTTGTGCATGTCTTCACGCTTCTTCACTGATGCTCCAGCATTGTTAGCAGCATCGATGATTTCGTTAGCAAGACGTTCTTCCATTGTCTTTTCGCCACGAAGACGAGCGTAGTTAGTTAACCAACGAAGTCCTAGAGTCGTACGGCGCTCAGGGCGAACTTCAACTGGAACTTGGTAGTTGGCACCACCCACACGGCGAGCGCGAACTTCAAGAACAGGCATGATGTTCTTAAGAGCTTGTTCGAATACTTCCATAGGTTCTGTGTTTGTACGTTCTTTAATAATGTCAAATGCATTATAAAGAATGGTTTGTGCTACTCCTCTTTTACCGTCAATCATAATTTTGTTGATCAGACGAGTTACAAGCTTAGACTTGTAAATTGGATCAGGTAACACATCACGACGAGATACAGGTCCTTTACGAGGCATTGTGTCCCCTCCTTTCTCCTATTTGATTACGCAATATTCAAAAGCTTACTTTTTAGCAGCTTTAGGACGTTTAGTTCCGTATTTAGAACGGCCTTGCATACGGTTGTTAACACCAGCAGTATCAAGCGCACCACGAACGATGTGGTAACGTACCCCTGGTAAGTCTTTTACACGTCCGCCACGGATCAACACTACGCTATGCTCTTGAAGGTTGTGCCCGATCCCAGGGATGTAAGCAGTCACTTCAATTCCGTTAGTTAAACGTACACGAGCGTATTTACGAAGAGCCGAGTTCGGTTTCTTCGGTGTCATCGTACCAACACGAGTACATACTCCACGTTTTTGCGGAGAAGAAACGTTGGTTTGAGCTTTTTTGAAGCTGTTGTAGCCTTTGTTAAGAGCTGGAGAGTCAGATTTTTTACCTTTTGACTCACGGCCTTTACGAACCAATTGATTAATTGTAGGCATTTGTTTTTTCCTCCTTTCCTTACGTTTTTTCTAAGACCACTGAACCAGGTGGTTCATCTTTGGACAAAAGAAAGTTTTTGCGAGAGGCCACGCGGGTGACGTCGCAAAAACATTTATTTTATCCTTTTATAGCAACAGTTGCGGCTCCAACATCAATTCCGCAAGCTTTACCAAGCTTTTTCATGGAATCAACTCTCGTAATCGGGACAAGTTTTTCCTGTGCGATCTGTAAAACCTTACCGGTCACACGAGGATCAGCATCATCGGCAACGACGAGCTCTTTCACTTCCCCGTTTTGCAAAGCCTTAATGGTTTGCTTAGTTCCTACGATAAAATCAGAAGCCTGTGTCACTTTTTCATAAGACATCGTTATATCCTCCAAAGTAACATTTCTTAGGAGCACTCAGATATGATATCACTGTTGTGCTCCCAATGTCAACACTTCTCTTGTTAATCTTGCGGGACTAGTTCTGTTGCAGCGTTATCAGCGGTTTCGCCTTCTTCTGTTGCTACTGGAGAATCCATTCCTACATTTCTGTAGACGGACATTCCGGTACCAGCCGGGATCAGCTTCCCGATGATTACATTCTCTTTCAATCCGAGCAATTCATCACGTTTACCTTTGATTGCTGCATCGGTCAAGACACGAGTTGTTTCCTGGAATGATGCTGCAGACAAGAAGGATTCTGTTTCAAGAGATGCTTTGGTAATACCAAGCAGCACAGGACGCCCTGTAGCAGGGATGCCTCCTTCAAGGAGAACCTTTCTGTTTACATCGGTAAAGTTATGAATATCCATCAATGCTCCAGGCAATACGTCGGTATGGCCTGCATCGATGATACGCACTTTGCGAAGCATCTGGCGAACCATTACCTCTACGTGTTTATCTCCGATTTCTACCCCTTGCATACGGTATACTTTCTGAACTTCACGAAGAAGGTATTCTTGAACGCCTTCCGCACCTTTAACTTTGATCAATTCTTTAGGATCGATTGAACCTTCAGTAAGAACTTGACCTGCTACCACTGCGTCACCTTCAGCAACTTTAATGCGGGCACCGTATGGTACAGTGTAAGATCGGGTTTCAATCTCGCCTTGAACAAGGATTTCACGCTTTTCTTTGGACTCGTTGATGCTGATGACGGTTCCTTCAAGCTCAGAGATTAATGCCTGACCTTTCGGGTTACGTGCTTCAAACAACTCCTGGATACGCGGTAAACCTTGAGTGATATCGTCTCCTGCTACCCCACCTGTATGGAACGTACGCATTGTAAGCTGTGTTCCCGGTTCCCCGATGGATTGGGCAGCGATGATACCAACCGCTTCACCGACTTCAACGTCAGAGCCTGTCGCCAGGTTGCGGCCGTAACATTTCTTACATACACCGTGACGAGTGTCACAAGTGAATACGGAACGAAGGGTTACTTCTTCAATGCCAGCATCAACGACCAGTTGTGCAGAATCTTCCGTAATTTGCTCGTTTTTGCTGACTAGAACTTCGTTTGTTTCCGGATGGTACACCGTTCTGAACGCTGTACGGCCGACTAAACGCTCGTATAAGTTCTCGATGACTTCATTGCCTTCTTTAATAGCCGCAACTTTAAGACCACGGTCAGTTCCACAGTCATCTTCACGGACGATAACGTCCTGGGCTACGTCTACAAGACGGCGAGTCAAGTAACCTGAGTCCGCTGTTTTAAGTGCTGTATCGGCAAGACCTTTACGCGCACCGTGTGTAGAGATAAAGTATTCGAGTACCGTCAGACCCTCACGGAAGCTGGACTTGATCGGCAATTCGATGATTTTACCAGCCGGGTTGGCCATGAGACCACGCATACCGGCAAGCTGTGTAAAGTTAGATGCGTTACCACGGGCACCAGAGTCACTCATCATGAAGATCGGGTTTCTCTTATCAAGGGTAAGCATTAATTTTTGCTGGATTTCATCCTTCGCCTGGCTCCAGATGTTGATGACGCGCTCATAACGCTCGTCTTCTGTAATCAAACCGCGGCGGAACTGTTTCGTTACCGTTGTAACTTTTTCTTCAGCTGCCGCTAGGATGACCTGCTTCTCAGGCAATACGACGATGTCAGAGACACCAACCGTAATCCCTGCCCGCGTGGAGTATTTAAATCCAAGGTCTTTCATGCGGTCAAGCATCTTGGAGGTTTCAGTAATCTTAAATCGTTTGAACACTTCTGCGATGATCTTACCGAGAATCCCCTTCTTGAACGGAGCAACTTCATCGTGTTTAGCGATTTCTTCCTTAATGTTGGCTCCTTGCGGAAGGAAATACTTTTCTGGTGTTTCGATCTGTAGGTTGGCAGTTGTCGGTTCGTTGATGTATGGGAATGACTCAGGAAGAATCTCGTTAAAGAGAAGTTTTCCGACAGTCGTCATCAACATCATGTTTTGCTGGTGCTCTTTAAATGACGGCTTGTTTAAAGTGGATACCGGAACCGCAATACGCGTGTGAAGATGAACATAGCCATTTTCATATGCCACAATTGCTTCGTTCGCATCTTTAAACACTGATCCTTCACCAATTGCACCTGCACGTTCCATCGTAAGGTAGTAGTTACCCAATACCATATCCTGAGATGGTGTAACAACCGGTTTACCATCTTTCGGGTTCAAGATGTTTTGTGCAGCCAGCATAAGAAGGCGTGCCTCAGCTTGCGCTTCTGCAGATAAAGGTACGTGGACCGCCATTTGGTCACCGTCAAAGTCAGCGTTGTATGCTGTACATACGAGCGGGTGAAGACGTATCGCGCGCCCCTCTACGAGAGTCGGCTCGAACGCCTGGATCCCAAGTCTGTGAAGAGTAGGGGCACGGTTCAGCAATACTGGATGCTCTCGAATAACATCTTCAAGTACATCCCATACTTCAGGCTGAACACGTTCAACCTTGCGTTTCGCGCTCTTAATGTTATGAGCAAGGCCTTTGGCAACAAGCTCTTTCATAACGAAAGGCTTGAACAGCTCAAGTGCCATCTCCTTAGGAAGACCGCATTGGTACATCTTAAGGTGAGGTCCTACTACGATAACGGAACGGCCAGAATAGTCAACACGCTTACCAAGAAGGTTCTGACGGAAACGGCCTTGTTTCCCTTTAAGCATATGAGAAAGAGATTTAAGCGGACGGTTACCAGGACCAGTTACTGGACGGCCGCGGCGTCCGTTGTCGATAAGAGCATCTACCGCTTCTTGAAGCATACGTTTTTCATTCTGTACGATGATATTCGGCGCACCTAAATCCAAAAGGCGCTTCAAACGGTTATTACGGTTAATAACACGGCGGTAAAGATCATTCAAGTCAGATGTCGCAAAGCGTCCTCCGTCAAGCTGCACCATAGGGCGAAGCTCCGGCGGAATAACAGGAAGAACATCTAGGATCATCCAGAATGGTTCGTTTCCGGAATGACGGAACGCTTCAAGAACTTCCAGGCGTTTAATCGCGCGGGTACGACGCTGACCCTGCGCAGTTTTAAGCTCTTCTTTCAGCTGATCGACTTCTTTGACAAGGTCGATGTCTTCAAGAAGGCGTCTGATGGCTTCAGCACCCATCTGTGCAGTGAACCCCTGACCGTATTTTTCACGGTAGGAACGGTATTCTTTTTCAGAAAGCAGCTGTTTTTTCTCCAGCGGCGTTTCACCCGTATCTGTCACCACGTAAGATGCAAAGTAAATAACTTCTTCCAGTGCTCTTGGAGACATATCGAGTACAAGACCCATACGGCTTGGTATTCCTTTGAAATACCAAATGTGCGAAACAGGTGCAGCAAGCTCGATGTGACCCATACGGTCACGTCGAACTTTTGCACGAGTTACTTCTACGCCGCAGCGATCACATACGACACCTTTATAGCGGACACGTTTGTATTTTCCGCAATGGCATTCCCAGTCCTTTTGAGGTCCGAAAATACGTTCACAGAACAAACCGTCTTTTTCAGGCTTTAATGTACGATAGTTGATCGTTTCTGGTTTTTTCACTTCTCCTCTTGACCAAGAACGGATCTTATCAGGAGAAGCGAGGCCTATTTTCATATACTCAAAATTGTTTACGTCTATCAAGGAGCAAACCTCCCTTATGATATCCTGTTTTTATTCACTCACAGTGTAAGATTCAAGATTTAAATTAAGCTTTTCATTCGCTTGATCTTCTTCATCATCAAGCTCGCGCATTTCGATTTCCGTATCGTCACCGGACATGATCTTAACGTCCATTCCGAGTGACTGAAGTTCTTTGATCAATACTTTGAATGATTCAGGAACTCCAGGTTCCGGTACGTTCTCACCTTTGACGATGGCTTCGTATGTTTTCACACGGCCCACAACGTCATCGGATTTGACGGTAAGAATTTCTTGAAGAGTATAAGCGGCACCGTAGGCTTCAAGCGCCCAAACCTCCATCTCACCGAAACGCTGTCCACCAAACTGCGCCTTACCACCAAGCGGCTGCTGGGTAACAAGGGAGTACGGTCCGGTAGAACGTGCGTGAAGTTTGTCATCGACCATGTGGGCCAGTTTGATCATATACATGACACCAACTGAAACACGGTTGTCAAACGGAACTCCTGTTCTTCCATCATAGAGAACGGTTTTACCATCACGGGCCATTCCCGCTTCTTCGATGGTTTCCCAAACATCTTCTTCACGCGCGCCGTCAAATACCGGCGTTGCCATGTGAAGGCCAAGCTGTCTTGCAGCCATACCAAGGTGAAGCTCAAGCACCTGACCGATGTTCATACGCGAAGGTACACCCAGAGGGTTCAACATGATATCAATCGGTGTTCCATCTGGAAGGAACGGCATATCTTCTTCCGGCATGATGCGGGAGATAACACCTTTGTTTCCGTGGCGTCCCGCCATCTTATCCCCTTCGTGAATCTTACGTTTCTGTACGATATAAGCACGTACAAGCTGATTCACTCCAGGAGGAAGCTCGTCGCCGTCTTCACGGTTAAACACTTTAACATCGAGAATGATTCCATCCCCGCCGTGAGGTACACGAAGAGATGTATCACGAACTTCACGCGCTTTTTCACCAAAGATGGCGTGAAGGAGGCGTTCTTCAGCCGTTAGTTCAGTAACCCCTTTAGGAGTAACTTTACCTACGAGGATGTCTCCATCTTTTACTTCCGCACCGACACGAATGATTCCGCGGTCATCCAGATTTCGAAGAGCTTCTTCCCCCACGTTCGGAATATCTCTTGTAATTTCTTCTGGCCCAAGCTTTGTATCGCGTGCTTCCGATTCATATTCTTCAATATGGATGGATGTATAAACATCATCTTTTACCAGACGTTCGCTCATGATGACCGCATCTTCATAGTTATAGCCTTCCCATGTCATGAAGCCGACAAGAACATTTCGCCCGAGAGCAAGTTCTCCTTTTTCCATGGATGGTCCGTCTGCAAGGATTTCTCCTTTAACTACACGGTCGCCTTTGCTGACGATTGGACGCTGGTTATAGCACGTTCCTTGGTTGGAACGAATAAATTTAAGGCAGTTGTAACGGTCAAGCGGACCTTCTACTTCTTTTCCGTCCACCATTTCAATGCGGCGTACCTGGACTTGTTTTGCAGTAACCTTCTCAACAATTCCTTCATACTTACAGATAACAGCTGCACCGGAGTCTTTTGCAGACACGTGCTCCATTCCTGTTCCGACGACCGGCGCTTCCGGTACCATTAGAGGAACCGCTTGACGCTGCATGTTCGCACCCATAAGGGCGCGGTTGGAGTCATCGTTTTCAAGGAATGGAATACAAGCTGTAGCGGCGGATACGACCTGCTTCGGTGATACGTCCATATAGTCGATTCGATCTCGTTTGACGATGGTGTTTTCACCGCGGAAGCGTGCGATAACGTCTTCGTTCAGAAATTCTCCGTCTTCCCCCAGAAGGGAGTTCGCTTGTGCTACTACATAGTTATCCTCTTCATCAGCAGTTAGGTAATCGATTCGGCCTGTAACTTTACCAGTTTCCGGATCGACACGGCGATATGGCGTTTCGATAAAGCCGTATTCGTTTACTTTTGCATAGCTTGACAAGGAGTTGATCAAACCGATATTCGGCCCCTCAGGCGTTTCAATCGGACACATACGGCCATAGTGGGAGTAGTGAACGTCACGGACTTCAAACCCGGCGCGCTCACGTGTAAGCCCACCAGGTCCTAGAGCGGACAGACGGCGCTTATGTGTAAGCTCGGCCAGAGGGTTAGTCTGATCCATGAATTGAGAAAGCTGAGAGCTTCCGAAGAACTCTTTAATCGCGGCAATAACAGGACGAATATTGATCAGTGCCTGTGGTGTGATCGCGTTCGTGTCTTGGATAGACATACGTTCACGCACTACACGCTCCATACGGGACAAACCGATACGGAATTGGTTTTGGAGAAGCTCACCTACAGAACGCAAGCGGCGGTTTCCAAGGTGGTCAATATCATCGGTGTTACCGACACTATGAAGCAAGTTGAAGAAGTAGTTGATAGATGCGATGATGTCAGAAACCGTGATGTTCTTCACAGACTTCTCGACATTGGCATTGCCAATTACTTTAATGATTCGTTCACCATCAGCGTCATCCGGAGCATAAATGTTAATAGACTGAAGCGGGATATCCTGATCTTCAGCTACACCGCCTGCCGGAGTAACATGACGGAAACCGATGCCGTTTTCAAGATAAGGAAGTATCTTGTCCAGCGTACGGCGGTCTAATAAAGTTCCTGCTTCCGCAAGCACTTCTCCCGTTTCTGGATCAGCTAAAGTCTCAGCCAGCTTCTGATTGAATAAGCGGTTTTTAATATGAAGCTTTTTGTTGATTTTATAACGTCCAACACTCGCCAGGTCATAACGCTTCGGATCAAAGAAGCGGGAGTCTAACAAACTCTTGGCGTTATCAACAGTAGGAGGTTCGCCGGGGCGAAGGCGCTCATAGATTTCTAGGAGTGCTTTTTCCGTACCTTCTGTATTGTCTTTATCAAGGGTATTTCTTAAATACTCATCTTCTCCAAGCAAGTCGATGATTTCTTGATCAGACCCAAACCCTAATGCACGAAGCAATACGGTAATAGGAATTTTCCTAGTGCGGTCAATGCGCACATATACTATATCTTTGGCGTCTGTTTCGAATTCGAGCCAGGCACCTCGGTTTGGTATAACAGTGGCAGTGAAACCCTTTTTACCGTTTTTATCAATCTTTTCACTGTAGTAGACACTTGGTGAACGAACAAGCTGGGAAACAATTACACGTTCAGCACCGTTGATCACAAACGTGCCTGTATCTGTCATTAACGGGAAATCTCCCATAAATACTTCTTGCTCTTTCACTTCGCCAGTCTCTTTATTAATGAGACGCACCTTTACACGAAGCGGCGCAGCATAAGTTACATCACGCTCTTTTGATTCTTCCACGGGATACTTTGGCTCTCCTAGGCTATAGTCAATAAACTCTAGCACGAGATTTCCAGTGAAATCTTCAATCGGCGAAATGTCCTGGAACATTTCACGCAGTCCCTCATCAAGAAACCATTGATAGGAAGCCGTTTGAATTTCGATTAAGTTCGGTAACTCAAGGACTTCGCTAATTCTTGCGTAACTTCTTCGTTGGCGGTGGCGTCCAAACTGAACTAGTTGACCTGTCAACTGATTCACCCCTCAAATCCAGCGTTTTTTCTTGTTCCTATATACTCTAACATTCTATTATCGAATGTCAGAAAGACAAAAAGAAAAAGGGTTTTTATAAAAACCGCAATTTCAATCGAGCAACAGATTATATAATTTTGTCCAAATTCTTCTCTTGATATACCCTAAAAGGTTATAATATCGAGGTTTTTTCTGCATTTGAACAGAAAGGCAGAAAATGTGAATTCATTGGCATTTTATAATATTAGCATAGACTCCATGCAGAGTCAACGTTTTATCGCTCGAATAATATAGTACCCCTTGCTTTTTGAAACAGTCTCCACTTCCATAAAAACGGATTGGAGTTTTTCAATGGCAGAAGGAGCACCCTGTTTCTTTTGGATAACGATCCATAACTCACCGTCCGCCTGCAATTTATCAAACGATTCTTCAAAAAGCTGATGCACGACCTTTTTCCCGGCGCGGATTGGCGGGTTTGAAAGTATGGCGGCAAAACTTGATTCTTGGACATTTTCAAACAGGCTGCTCTTTCGAACCTCAATGTTTGAGATCCCGTTTTTCTTCGCGTTTTCTTCCGATAATTCCAGGGCACGCTCGTTAACATCCACCATGAGTACACGCCGGCCTGGATTTTCTTTAGCAATCGCGAGCCCAATCGGCCCATACCCGCAGCCCACATCCAAACAATCACCGTCAACTCCAGGAAAAACAAATTCTTCAATCAGCAGCCTGCTACCGAAATCTACTTCTTTCTTTGAAAAGACACCGGAATCAGACGTAAATTTGAACTCATGGTTTCTAAGTGTGAACGTCCAGCTTTTCGGATCGCTTTTAACGTCCGGCCGTTCAGAATAATAGTGACCACTCATGTCCATCTTCCTTTCTGTTAAAGGAACTCCTGTTAACAGTATGACCAGGATTGACTTCAAATAAAAAGGTCCGCCTGTTGGCGAACCCCATTTTTGATTTAAAATTACTTAACTTCTACAGAAGCTCCAACTTCTTCAAGTTTAGCTTTCATTTCTTCAGCTTCTTCTTTAGCAACGCCTTCTTTAACATTGCTTGGAGCGCCGTCAACTAGTTCTTTAGCTTCTTTAAGACCAAGGCCAGTAAGCTCACGAACTACTTTGATAACTTTGATCTTAGAAGCGCCAGCGCCAGTAAGAACTACATCAAATTCAGTTTTCTCTGCAGCAGCTTCTCCGCCAGCAGCTCCACCAGCTACAGCTACAGGAGCAGCAGCAGTAACACCAAACTCTTCTTCAATTGCCTTAACTAGGTCGTTAAGTTCTAAAACTGTCATATTTTTTAAGCTTTCAATGATTTCTTTAGACATTATAATTTCCTCCTTAGTTAGTTGAATCTAATTTGATTTAAAACGAAAAGCTTATGCGCCTTGTTCTTCTTTTTGTTCTGCAACTGCTTTAGTAACCAACGCAAAGTTGCGGATTGGCGCTTGAAGCACGCTGAGTACCATAGAAAGAAGTCCTTCGCGTGACGGAAGATCGGCAAGAGCTTTTACTTCCTCAAGTGTTGCGATACGGCCTTCAATTACACCCGCTTTGATTTCAAGAGCTTCGTTTTCCTTAGCAAAGTTGTTAAGGATTTTAGCTGGAGCTACTACATCGTCATTGCTGAACGCAATCGCTGTAGGACCAACCAAATGCTCGTTAAGCTCAGATAAGCCAGTTTCGTCAGCTGCACGTCGAGCCATTGAGTTTTTGTATACTTTGAACTCGATACCAGCTTCACGAAGTTGTTTACGAAGTTCAGTTACTGCTGCTACGCTAAGACCGCGGTAGTCAACAAGAATTGTTGATTTGCTGTCGCGCAATTGTCCAGCGATGTCAGAAACTATTTGCTTCTTTGTTTCAAGAATGCTGCTCATCCTTACACCTCCTGTAGAATAGTTTAGTCATCTTCATACCGTAGCCATAAGAAAAGCCTTCATGTTAGACATGAAGGCGTAGTGTCAGAAATCAAGCAATCAAAATTGATCTATTCTGTGCTACACACCTCGGCAGGATTATTAAGCGTTAAGCCCCTGCTGTCTACGGCATGACATAGATATTTATTTACAACATCACAAACTATATCAGTTTAAATAATGTTTGTCAACTATTTTTTAAGTGTAAAGTTAGACGGGTTAACTTTGATTCCAGGTCCCATAGTTGAAGAAATGGCTACGTTACGAACATAAGTCCCTTTTGCAGCCGCTGGTTTCACTTTAAGTAATGTTTCGATGATTGTACCAAGGTTTTCAGCCAGCTTTTCGTTGTCGAAAGAAACTTTACCGATCGGCACGTGAATGTTTCCAGCTTTGTCTACACGATATTCTACTTTACCAGCTTTAATATCGTTAACCGCTTTCTCAACTTCAAATGTTACAGTACCTGTTTTAGGGTTAGGCATTAAACCTTTTGGCCCCAATACGCGTCCAAGACGGCCAACTTCAGCCATCATGTCAGGTGTTGCTACGATTACATCAAAGTCAAACCAACCTTGCTGGATCTTGTTGATGTAGTCAGTATCGCCAACGAAATCAGCTCCAGCAGCTTCTGCTTCTTTCGCTTTTTCGCCTTTAGCGAAAACTAGCACACGCTGAGTTTTACCAGTACCGTGCGGAAGCACTACAGCACCACGAACTTGCTGGTCCGCTTTCTTAGGGTCTACCCCAAGGCGTACCGCTACTTCTACAGACTCATCAAATTTAGCTGTCGCCGTCTTTTTAACAAGCTCGATTGCTTCAGCAGCTTCATAAGATTTTTGGCGGTCTACTAATTTAGCCGCTTCTTGGTATTTCTTTCCTTTTTTAGCCATTGTAAAAATTTCCTCCCTTATGTGGTTTAGCGGATATTCCTCCCACTTAAGCGGTCTCTCGAGATTTTGAGGCCGCCGCGCCTTTTGGGAACGCCGAAAATTCTCAAGTGCTCCGTCAGGCTTTTGTTCCATTAATAAAGGTTGCGAACCGTTTCCGGCAGGATGTCTCCTTTACTCGCAACCTTTTTTAAGCATCAGGATTAGTCTTCGATAACAATTCCCATGCTGCGCGCTGTACCTTCAACCATACGCATTGCAGACTCTACGTTTGCAGCGTTTAGGTCAGGCATTTTTGTTTCTGCAATTTCGCGAACTTTATCACGTTTTACAGTTGCAACTTTTTTCTTGTTTGGCTCACCTGAACCTGACTCGATTCCAGCAGCTACTTTAAGTAGAACAGCAGCTGGAGGAGTTTTAGTGATGAATGTAAATGAACGGTCTTCAAAAACCGTGATTTCAACCGGAATGATTAAACCAGCTTGATCAGCAGTACGAGCGTTAAACTCTTTACAGAATCCCATGATGTTAACACCAGCTTGTCCTAGTGCAGGTCCAACCGGTGGTGCCGGATTTGCTTTACCAGCAGGGATCTGAAGCTTTACCATTTTAATAACCTTTTTAGCCACGCGACACACCTCCTTAAGTCCGTGATGTGGTATATGGGTGCAATACCCTCCCACTCAAAAATACGCTTCCCCCTTGCTTAGGAGAAAGCAGTTGTTTAGAAATATCAAACATTAAAAAGTCTATCACTTTTTAAGTTGGATTACAAGTGTTTTTGAAATTAGTTGAAAAATTAAAGCTTGACGACCTGATTGAAGTCCAATTCAACCGGCGTTTCACGGCCGAACATATTCACGTGAACTTTGAGTTTTCGTTTCGCAGGGTCGATTTCTTCGATCGTTCCGACAAAATCAGCAAACGGGCCTTCTTTTACTTTGACCGCTTCCTTCAACTCATAATCGACTTCAATTCGAGGCTCTTCCATGCCCATGCCTTTAAGAATGTGCTCAACCTCTTCAGGCAAAAGCGGAGTCGGTTTGGAACCCGCTCCTGCAGATCCGACGAATCCTGTAACACCCGGCGTGTTTCGTACGACATACCATGAATCATCCGTCATGACCATTTCAGTCAGGACATATCCAGGGAAGACCTTCTTCATAGCTGTTTTTGTTTTGCCGTTCTTGATTTCGGTTTCTTCTTCAACAGGAACCAATACACGGAAAATCTTGTCCGACATTCCCATCGATTCCACGCGCTTTTCCAGGTTCGTTTTCACTTTGTTTTCATACCCTGAATAAGTATGAACGACATACCAGTTTTTTTCCATATTTATCGGGACAACCCGTGTCCTTTCCCTCCTAAACGGATATACTCTAGCATTGTATCCAGTTATGTTTCTATATAATCAACCTAGTCTAAAATGAGCTCAATAAGCTTAGAAATGCCAAGGTCAACTGCCCAGAAAAAGATTGCCATCAAAACAACTGTCAGAATCGTTACGGCTGTATAGCGAACCAGCTCATCACGCTTCGGCCAGCTTACCTTTTTCATTTCCTTCTTAACGTCGGATAAGAATTTTGCAGGTGACTTTCTTGTTTTTTCAGCAATGTCAGCCATCATGTTACCCCCATTACCTATGATATATGCGTAAACTGCCGGCTAGCCGGCCCCTTATTTCGTTTCTTTGTGGGTAGTGTGAGCATTGCAATGACTGCAAAACTTTTTAACCTCGATACGTTCAGGGTTCTGTGCCTGGTTTTTCATGGTGGTATAATTTCGGCTGTTGCATTGACCGCAGGCTAAAATAACTTTTTTTCGCATAATAACACCTTCCGTGCGTTAAAACCCACTCATCCACGAATCTATACTACTTTTACCACATTATCACAGCCCAAAAGGCTTGTCAATAAAGGTCGGAACGGCTCAAAGCTGGAGAACCGTTCCGCCGCCCTTTAAAAAATTTTGCCGAAATAAAAAAAGAAAAGCAGGGATATCCCTGCTTATAATGTTATTTCTCTTAGTTCAAGATATCTTTCGAGCTTCCTTTTCACGCGCTGCAATGCATTATCGATCGATTTGACATGCCTGTCCAAGTCGATGGAAATCTCCTGATACGATCTTCCGTCCAGGTAGAGCATCAGAACCTTCCGTTCAAGGTCACTCAATATCTCTCCCATTTTCAGTTCAATGTCATCAAACTCTTCCTGGTTAATGATCAATTCTTCCGGATCGGTAACCTTGGTTCCGCAAATCACATCCATCAGTGTCCTGTCCGATTCTTCATCATAAATCGGCTTGTCCAGTGATACATACGAATTAAGCGGAATATGTTTCTGCCTTGTGGCTGTCTTAATAGCCGTTATCATTTGCCGTGTGATGCACAGTTCGGCAAAAGCCTTAAAGGATGAAAGCTTGTCCTCTTTATAATCCCGGATAGCTTTATAAAGGCCGATCATGCCTTCCTGGATGATATCTTCCCGGTCAGCTCCGATCAAAAAGTAAGATCTGGCTTTGGCGCGTACGAAATTTTTATACTTGTTGATTAAAAATTCAAGTGCAGCACTGTCTCCTTCATGGACATGTTCAACCAGGCTTTCATCTTCAATCTGTTCATACTCCAGAACCGTCATTTCTTTGAGGTAAATGCTCACGACAATCCCCCCGTCAGAGCCTGAATGCAAGGCAAAATATAACAATATTATACAGCATGTCAGGAAAAAGCGTCAAGATTGTTTATTTTTGGCCTCTTCTCCATTTTTCGAATATTTCGGCTACTTCCTCGGACAGGGAGATGCTTGAAAAGTTGCGTTCTCTTGCTTTCTTGACTTTGCGCTCGATCCTTTTTTCAATATCGTCCATTTCGACTTTGAGCTCACGGGATGACTTTCTTAGGGCGCCTTTGGCAAAAACCACCCATTGTTCCGTATAATCTGAGGTAGCTACAAAGATTCGCGTGTTTACGCTCTTGTACTCTGAAGCCAGCCTTTCGATCCTTTCATCCGCCGTTTCATTTTCCCTCGTGAAAATAACTTCTACTTTATAGTTCTTTGCTTTCTTTTCAATTCCCGCGACCATATGGGCATCGAATACGATGATGACCCGGCAGCCTGTGAAAGCCTGATACTCAGCCATTTTTTCTATCAGAAGATCCCGGGCTTTTGCAAAGTCCGCTTCTTTTAATGACCGGAGTTCAGGCCAGGCGCCTATGACATTATAGCCATCAACGATTAAAATCGTTTCCATCAGGATGAAAGCGGATGGCGTTTGCGGTAAACTTCATATAATAAAAGGCCGGCTGCCACTGAAGCATTGAGGGAAGTAACTTTTCCTTCCATCGGCAGGCGTACAAGAAAATCACACGTATCTTTCACCAGTCTGCCCATGCCTTTGCCTTCACTTCCGATGACAAGGCCGATCGGCATATCAAGCTTGGCTTCCCTGTAATCCTCTTTGCCTTTCATATCAGCACCTACAAACCAAAGGCCGCGCTCCTTAAGCTCTTTCATTGTTTGTACGATGTTGGTCACACGCACGACCGGAATATATTCGATCGCTCCTGTGGAGGCCTTCGCTACCGCCGCTGTCAGCCCGACCGCTCTCCTCTTAGGAATAATGATGCCATGGGCACCCGCGGCATCAGCCGTACGCATGATGGATCCAAGGTTGTGAGGATCTTCAATCTCATCTAGCAGGATGAAAAAAGGTTCTTCCCCTTTTTCCTCGGCTTTTTTAAATAAGTCATCGATCTCTGCATATTCGTAAGCAGCAACTGCTGCGATCACCCCTTGGTGGTTGCCTCCGTCACTCAGCAGATCCAGCTTTCGCTTCGGAACAAACTGCACGAGCACATTGTTTTCCTTTGCCATGTGGATCACTTGGCTGACGGGCCCTTTCTGTGAGCCTTCACCAACAAATATTTTGTTTATATCCCTCCCTGCACGCAGTACTTCGAGTACAGGGTTTCTGCCAATAATAAATTCTTCGCTCATCGTTTTCCTCCCTCTCCCGCCTGTTCGACGAAAGATACTACTTTTTCAAAAATGGCCTGTAACCGCTCTTCGTTTCCAAGCAGATAATGGTAGCCGATAATTGCCTCAAAGCCTGTCCCATAACGGTAGGTTTGTACATCTGTGTTCTTTGGTACGGAGCCTTGCTTTGCGTTTCTGCCCCGCATGATCACACCGACTTCTTCTTCGTCAAAAAAGCTCTCGTCAAGCAAACGAAGAACCACAGCTGCCTGGGCCTTGGCAGATACATACTTGGTTGCCAGCGTATGGAGCCGGTTTGGTTTCACCTGGCCGGTATGGATGAGGTGATGCCGCACAAAGGTTTCGAGTACGGCATCTCCCATATACGCAAGCGTCATCCCGTTTAGCTGTTTAATATCCGAACGTGAAATCTGTCTGCTCATTTATTGCCTCTTCCAGCGAACGCCCTGTGGCGTATCTTCCAGGATGATGTTCATATCCTTCAGCTGGCCGCGGATTTCGTCGGCTCTTGCAAAATTGCGTTCTTTTCTTGCCTGGTTTCGTTCTTCGATCAACGCTTCGATCTCCTCATCAAGCAGTTCCTTTTCTGCCGTGAGTGTCAGACCGAGCACTCCAGTAAGTTCTTCAAAGAGTGTAATGAATGCCGTCAGCACACTTTTCGATGTGTTTTCCGACTGCAGGTATACATTCGCATCCCTTGCAGCATCAAACAAAACAGCAATGGCGTTCGCCGTATTAAAATCATCATCCATCTCAGAAATAAAGCTCTGTTTGAATTGATTCACTTTTGCTTCCCAAATCTCTGCGTCCTCTGCAAGATCCGCACTGATTCCCTGTCTGTGTTTCAGGTTATCATAAGCAGTACGAATGCGGTTCAAGCTCGCCTGTGCACTCTGGAGCAGCTCATCACTGAAATTGATCGGATTGCGGTAATGCACCGCCATCATGAAAAAGCGAATCACCTGAGGGTCATATTCTTTAATCATGTCATGGACAAGAACGAAATTCCCCAGCGACTTGGACATCTTTTCGTTGTTGATATTAATATAGCCATTATGCATCCAATACCTGGCCATCAGCGCCTCGTTCAATGCTTCAGACTGGGCGATCTCATTTTCGTGATGCGGGAAGGTAAGATCCTGGCCGCCGCCATGAATATCAATGGAATCGCCGAGGTATTTTTTAGCCATGGCCGAGCACTCGATATGCCATCCCGGACGTCCGTTGCCCCATGGACTTTCCCAATAGATTTCCCCTTCTTTTGCTGCTTTCCATAAAGCGAAATCCAGAGGATCCTTCTTGATCTCACCCACCTCGATGCGTGCTCCGGATCGGAGGTCATCGATCGACTGATGAGAAAGTTTGCCATAGCCCTCAAACGCCCTTGTCTTAAAATAAACATCGCCTTGTGCTTCATAAGCATACCCTTTTTCAATGAGCCTGCCGATAAAATCAATAATTTCCGGCATGGTCTCTGTCACTCTCGGGTGATGATCTGCTTTTTGCACACCTAACGCGCAAACATCCTCATGATAGGAATGAATAAAACGCTCTGCAACAGTCGGCACATCGGTACCGAGCTCTTTTGCAGCCTTAATGAGCTTGTCATCGACATCCGTAAAGTTAGAGATAAAGTTTACATCATAGCCGCGATACGCGAGATAACGTCTTACGGTATCAAAGACGATGGCCGGACGCGCATTCCCAATGTGAATATAATTGTAGACGGTAGGCCCGCATACATACATCTTTACTTTCCCTTCCTCGAGGGGTTTGAATACCTCTTTTTGCCGCGTCAACGTATTATAAATAACTAAACTCATCGTACTTCACTTCCCTTTCGTAAACGTTCAATCTCTGTTTGCAGTCGTTCCAGCTCTTCTTGAACCTCTCGGAACTGAACGGCCACCGGATCAGGCAAGTTACAATGATCCAGTTCTTTGCCAACCTTAATTCCATCCTGGATAACGATTCGCCCGGGAATACCAACAACTGTCGAATTCGGAGGTACATCCCGCAAAACAACAGATCCTGCTCCTACCTTAGAATGTTTCCCAATTGTGATGGATCCCAATACTTTTGCACCTGTTGCAATTAACGCATGATCCTCAATGGTCGGGTGGCGTTTCCCTTTTTCTTTACCAGTACCACCAAGTGTTACTCCCTGATACAAGGTAACATCATTGCCGATAATACAGGTCTCCCCTATCACTACACCACTCCCATGGTCTATAAAAAACCGGCGTCCGATCTGTGCACCCGGATGAATCTCAATTCCAGTAAAGAAACGGCTGATCTGCGAAACCAAACGGGCCCAAAACAAAAAATTTCGTTTAAATAGCTTATGTGCCAGCCGATGCGCCCATATGGCATGCAGGCCAGAATAGGTAAGTACTACTTCCAGCTTGCTTCGCGCTGCCGGATCGTTCTCAAAGACAACCTGTATATCCTCCTTGATGCGTTTCCACATTGTAATCCCCCCTTAGTTAGAAAAGCTCGAAGCAGGCTTTTAGGGCCGAAAGACGGTGAAATACTCCCACAGCAACACGCTTTTTGTGTTGAGGTGGGAGAGTGAAGCGGCCGAGGCCCTGCCTGCTTTTACCGTAATCCCCCATTTCGCCGGTAAACTTATCCATAACGCCCCGGGCCATCAAAAAAAGCGCCCCTGTGCGTATGCACAGAGACGCTTTTTGCGCGGTTCCACTCTGTTTAACAGCATGGTTGCTGTTCTCCTTAAACTCCGTAACGTGGAGTGCCGCTTTTATCTACTCTATCGGTTCGATAAAAGGCTCCGAGGTGCATTTCAGTTTCCTTTTCCTAAACCGCTCTCAGCCCATGGCGATTCTCTCTGATAGGAAAATGGATAACTTACTCTCCTCATCCTTGCTGTCGCTGTAATTAATTTCTTTTAATATATTACATTACGGGCAAAATGTTAACTAATTTTGCCTGGTAAAAATTTAAGATAAGCGAGATGCTGTTGTATCCAAGCGTTTTAGGATTTCTTCCTTGCCGAACAATGCGATGGCTTGTGGAAGGTCAGGGCCATGTGTCTGACCCGTTGTCGATACGCGAATCGGCATAAACAAGTTTTTCCCTTTTTGCTTCGTTTCCTTTTGTGTCGCTTTTATCGCAGCTTTTACTTCCTCTGCTGAAAAATCCGTGATCGCTTCCACTTGTCCTTTAAAAGAAGCGATGACTTCAGGAACCGTTTCGCCTTTCAAAACTTCCAGTGCCTCTTCTTCATATTCAATCTGATCCTTAAAGAAAACATCCGTCTGTTCCACGATCTCAGCGCCATAGCTCAATTTTTCCTGATAGAGCGCAACAAGCTTAGCCGCCCATAAGCGGTCTTCTGCGGACATGTCCTCTTTTAATCTTCCAGCCTCAATAAGATGTGGAAGGGTGAGTTCCATTACAGTTTCAAGGTCCTGCTTCTTCATGTATTGGTTGTTTACCCAAAGCAGTTTCTGTTTGTCAAAAATAGCCGGTGCTTTTGAAAGTCTGGTGGGATCAAAGATTTCAATGAACTCTTCCTTCGTGAAGATCTCCTCTTCTCCAACCGGTGACCATCCAAGCAGAGTAATAAAGTTAAACAATGCTTCAGGAATATATCCTAGCTGTTCGTACTGTTCAATAAACTGGATGATGGACTCATCACGTTTGCTCAGTTTCTTGCGGTTTTCATTAAAAATCAGCGTCATATGGCCAAACACCGGCGGCTCCCAGCCAAATGCTTCATAGACCATAAGCTGTTTCGGTGTATTGGAGATATGATCATCCCCGCGCAGCACATGAGAAATCTTCATTAAGTGGTCATCAATGGCTACTGCAAAGTTATAAGTTGGAATCCCGTCTTTTTTTACGATAACATAGTCGCCGATCCCATTGGAATCAAACGAAACATGTCCTTTTACCATATCATCAAACGCGTAGGTATGGTCTGCCGGCACAGCAAAACGAATGCTCGGCTTTCTTCCTTCAGCTTCAAGTGCCTTGCGCTCATCTTCCGTCAAATGGCGGCATTTTCCTGAATAGTGCGGAGTTTCATTATTTGCGACCTGTTCCTCACGTGATGCTTCAAGCTCTTCCTCTGTACAGTAGCAAGGATAAGCCAAGCCGCGGTCTAACAAGTCCTCGTAGTGTTTTTGGTAGATGTCCAAACGCTCCATCTGAGTATAAGGGCCATACTCACCGCCAACATCAATGCTTTCGTCCCAATCGATGCCCAGCCATTTTAAATACGTCAGCTGGCTTTCCACTCCGCCTTGGATGTTACGTTTTTGGTCGGTATCCTCAATACGGATGATGAGCTTGCCGTTATTGTGGCGGGCAAACAAATAGTTAAACAATGCTGTTCTTGCATTCCCTATATGTAAATGTCCTGTTGGGCTAGGTGCATACCGTACCCTTACTTCGTTTGACATTTTCAATTCCACCTCGATATTTTTTTACTTTTTCCATTGTAACACTTTGTCTACTTTTTTGTAATAAGGATGACTGCGTTTGCGGCAATCCCTTCACTGCGGCCGGTAAAACCCAGTTTCTCAGTCGTTGTTGCTTTGACATTAATCTGTTCCGTTTCAGCTCCGAAAATTCCGGCGATTACACTTCGCATCTCTTCAATGTATGGTGCCATCTTCGGCTTTTGGGCGATGATCGTGCAATCGACATTCCCTAGAACATAACCTTTATTCTTAACAAAATTCCAGGACTCCTGCAGCAGTTTTTTTGAATCCGCATCTTTAAACGCTTCGTCCGTGTCCGGAAAATGCTTGCCGATATCGCCTTCACCTGCTGCACCGAGCAATGCGTCCGTAACAGCGTGCAGCAAAACATCCGCGTCAGAATGGCCGAGCAGCCCCTTTTCATAAGGGATGGTGATGCCTCCGATAATCAGAGGGCGCCCTTCGACGAGCTGGTGCACATCATAGCCTTGTCCTACTCGAATCATGTTTCTCTCTCCCTTTGCGCCAATATGGCATTGGCGAATAGTATGTCATGCACAGTTGTTAATTTGATGTTTAAATAATCTCCCTCGACGATCGATACCGGGTAGTTCATCTGTTCTACGAGGCTGGCATCGTCTGTACCAAGATAGCCGGCTTCGGCTGCCATCCGGTGAGCGTCCAGTACGACAGGCAGACGAAAAGCTTGTGGGGTCTGGACAGCCCACAAGCTCGCACGGTCTACCGTTACATCCACGGTTCCGCCTGTTGCTTTTTTCACTGTATCTTTTAACGGGACAGCCAGGATGGCCGCTCCTGTTTCATTCGCCTTCGATACAAGTTCATGAATGTTTTCTCTTTCAACAAAGGGACGAGCACCATCATGAATCAGCGCCAGTTCCGTTTGCTGTACCGCTTTTAAGCCTTCAAAGACACTGTGCTGCCGTTCGGCCCCGCCTACTACAATCCGGGAAATCTTTTGAAAACGTCCTTTTTTGGCCAATTCCTGAAATTGAACCTGTTCCAGACGATTCACAGCCAGGATGATTTCCCGGCACCACGGATCCTCTTCAAATACAGAAAGTGTATGAGCGATCAGCGGTTTGCCGTTCAGTTCGATCCATTGTTTGTTCTTTCCTGCGTTCATCCTTTTTCCCTGGCCTGCTGCAGGAATGACTACACTATATTCCAACACCCTTCTCCACCACACTATACCGCGTACAGAGAAAACAATGGCTCTCTTGTAAGCTCTTTAATTATAAAGCCTTCTCCAGAAGTTTCGGCTTCGCAAAAATCATCCGTCCTGCAGAAGTCTGCAGAACACTCGTCACAAGGACATCTATGGTCTTGCCGATATAGTTTCGGCCCTCTTCCACAACGATCATTGTTCCGTCATCAAGATAGCCGACTCCCTGGTTATGCTCCTTGCCGTCCTTAATCACCTGTACGATCAATTCTTCCCCAGGCAGTACGACTGGTTTAACCGCGTTGGCCAGGTCATTTATGTTCAATACTAACACATTTTGAAGTTCGCACACTTTGTTTAAGTTAAAATCGTTCGTCACAACGATTCCGGACAGAAGCTGGGCGAGCTTCACTAATTTGCTATCCACTTCGCTCACTTCTACAAAATCGCCTTCGTAAATTTCCACCTTGATGGAAAGTTCCTTCTGAATGCGGTTCAGAATATCAAGGCCACGTCTTCCGCGGTTCCGTTTCAATACATCGGAAGAGTCGGCAATATGCTGAAGCTCCTCTAGAACAAAGCGAGGAATAATAAGCGGCCCTTCAAGGAACCCGGTCTGGCAGATATCAGCGATCCTGCCGTCGATGATGACGCTCGTATCAAGAATCTTGTATTTCCCTTTAAGCTTTTCTTCTTCCATATCCTTTTTCCGTTCTTTTCCTGAGCGGTTGATAGAGAACAGATTAATCAGCTCATCTCGCTTTTTAAAACCAACCTGGAATCCCAGATAACCTAATAATAACGTTAAGAATATGGGTAAAACCGAGCTGAATACCACAATATTGATGTTATTAAGAGGAAGTTGTACAAAAAAAGCAACTATAAGTCCGAAAATAAGTCCCATCGTTCCAAAAAGGACATCAGTGACTGGAGCCTTCACAACAGTTTCTTCAACCCAGCGGATCAAACCTACGATATAATCAGTCACCCAAAATGTAGATAAAAAGAATATAAGTGCCCCTAAGACGGCGCCCGCATAAGATGAGGTCAATTCTGACGGCAGATCACCCAAATTGAGAATACGGATAATGTCAGGGACATAGATAAAACCAAGCATGCCTCCCACAACAACAAAAAACAGCTGTACAAATCTTTTTAGCATGCACTTCACCTCCCTTAACCATTATTTACAAATTGTCTGTTTTGAAACGTGCACTTTTCATAAAATCTATAAAAATTAACCATTTATATATGCCTGTCTACAAAAAGCTGCTCTTGAATACGTTTAAGACCCTCTTTAATTTTCTTAGCGCGAATTTCCCCGATGCCTTCCACCTCATCCAGCTCTTTGATGGACGCCCGCAAAATGCTCGGAAGACTGTCGAAAGTACCGATTAAGTTTTCCACGATAAGCGCCGGCAGCCTCGGAATTTTGGAAAGGATACGGTAGCCGCGGGGATGGACCGTCTCTTCCTGTACATTGGAAGTAGGTGAGTGCCCCAGCAGCTTTACGATGACATTTTCATCAAACAGCTCGTCACTTGAAAGCTTTTTAAGCTGACGGAGAATGTGTGCAGGGTCATGTTTTCTATCTTTTACGTAATCTTTAATTAAAAGAACAGCCTCATCTTCTATGTTGGCGACAAGTTCTTCCATCTGCATCCTTATTAATCTTCCCTCTACACCCAATTCATTAACATATTTTATGATTTCGCTCTTTATTCTTAGAACCATTTCAATACGGTGGATGACCTGAGAGACCTCCTGGAACGTTACGAGCTCTTCAAATTCAAGAGCACCAAGGTTCGTAACACTCTGGTCGAACACTACCTTGTATTTTTCCAGGGTCTGAATCGCCTGGTTCGCTTTTGTCAAAATAACGCCGATGTCTTTCAGTGAATAGCGGATCACCCCTTGATAGAGAGTGATAACATTACGGCGCTGTGAAATCGATATGACAAGATTTCCTGTCTGCCGTGCCACACG
This sequence comes from Fictibacillus sp. NRS-1165, assembly GCF_050468105.1. Classification (NCBI taxonomy): domain Bacteria; kingdom Bacillati; phylum Bacillota; class Bacilli; order Caryophanales; family Fictibacillaceae; genus Fictibacillus; species Fictibacillus sp. NRS-1165. The sequence continues at coordinate 7,053 of NZ_JBDPNU010000010.1, read as the reverse complement.
CTCAGCGGTCCTGTGCCGGATCCCGGTTTCAGTAGATGGAATGGACGTGTCAGGCACCAATTGTGTATTCGCATAAAGTATTCGAGAGGCATCTTCGCTCAGTATAATGGCTCCATCCATCTTAGCAAGCTCATATAGCGAGGCCGGGGAATATTTACAGTTGATGGAAAACCCTCCGTCAACAAGCTGTGTAACCTTATCATTATAGCCGACAACAATGAGGCCGCCGGTATTGGCGCGGAGTACATTGTCTATACCCTCTCTGAGGGGTGTTCCTGGTGCAACGAGCTGGAGCATGTTGCTGATGATCGCTTCTCTTAATATATGATCCATGCCTTATCCTCCCAAAGTATAGTGCAATGCCTCTTCAACTGTAGACACACCAATCACTTGGATTCCCTTAGGGATGGTCCATCCCCCGAGGTTCTTATCCGGGATAATCGCCCGTTCAAATCCAAGCTTTGCCGCTTCATGGATCCGTTGGTCGATCCTTGAGACCCTTCGTACTTCTCCAGTCAGCCCCACTTCCCCGATCATGACATCCGTAGGGCGGGTCGGAGCATCCCGGAAGCTTGACGCTATGCTTACAGCAACAGCCAGATCAACGGCCGGTTCATCCAGACGCACTCCACCGGCGACATTTAAATAAGCGTCCTGATTCTGTAGCAGGAGGCCTACCCTTTTTTCTAGTACAGCCATGAGCAATGAGACTCGATTGTGATCGATGCCAGTTGCCATCCTTCTCGGATTTCCAAAACTTGTGGGAGATACTAATGCCTGTATTTCTACAAGCATGGGCCTCGTTCCTTCTAATGAAGCAACAACCGTTGATCCCGCCACTCCTTTTGAACGTTCCTCAAGAAAAATTTCAGAAGGGTTAAGAACTTCGGAAAGCCCGAGCTCCTTCATCTCAAACACACCGATTTCATTGGTTGAACCGAATCGGTTTTTGACCGCTCGCAGAATCCGGTACGTGTGATGCCGTTCTCCTTCAAAGTAGAGCACCGCATCCACCATATGCTCAAGCATTCTCGGACCAGCGATCGCACCCTCCTTCGTCACGTGACCAACGATAAAAATGGCAATCCCTTTTGTCTTGGCGATTCTCATAAAATGCGACGTACACTCCCTGACCTGTGACACACTTCCTGGGGCGCTTGTCACTTCCGGACGGTAGACCGTCTGTATGGAGTCAATAATGACCACCGAAGGATTGATCTCCGTAACAGCTTTCTCAATCAAATCAAGGTCCGTTTCAGCCAGGACAAAAAGATCTCCGGCTGAGATATTCAGGCGGTCCGACCGGAGTTTCGTCTGTTTGACCGATTCCTCACCTGATATATAAAGAACCTTTTGCCCGTGCTGGGCGAGTTTTGCCGAGGTTTGCAGCAGCAGGGTGGATTTCCCGATTCCAGGATCACCCCCAACGAGCACCAATGAACCAGGGACGATCCCTCCCCCGAGGACGCGGTTAAGCTCAATCGTATGAGTGTTGATGCGCGGCTCTTGTTCACTTTTTATGTCAACGATGGATTGAGGTTTTTGCTGGGTGCCTGAAGCCGAGGAAGCCGTCAGGCCTCTCGTTTGGCTATCACGCTTGATGACTTCTTCCACCATGGTGTTCCATTGGTTGCATCCGGGACATTTCCCCATCCATTTCGGTGATTCATATCCGCATTCCTGGCACATAAAAACAGATTTGTTCTTGGCCATCTCTTTCTCCTCTATTTCCAGGCTGCTTTTTCTCAGCCGGCAATTCTTTCTTTTTTCATTTGCTGCCTTTATCTTATCAAAAAAGCGGGTTCCCTTTCCAATGGGGGCATCTGGAATTTGGATAAAATACAGAAAACAATTCGACAAAAACCCGGAAGACGTGACTGCCTCCCGGGTTTTTGTATTTATTTCTATACGATTGGACTAAATCCCATCATTACGAGCTGGCTCCGACCGTTTCAACGACAAAGTCATTGTTATCCACATCGATTTTCACGGTATTGCCTTTGCTGATGTTTCCTCTCAGCAATTCTTCTGACAGACGGTCTTCAATCTTACGCTGAAGGGCCCTGCGCAATGGGCGCGCTCCGTAATCCGGATCATAGCCTTCATCCGTAATCTTATCGAGTGCCGCGTCAGTAAGCTCGATTTCGATGCCCTGGTCTCTCAAACGTTTGATCAGAGAATCTGCCAATAAGGTAACGATCTGTTTGAGATGTGTTTTCTCCAAAGCATGGAAGACGATGATCTCATCAATACGGTTTAAGAACTCAGGACGGAAAGCCTTTTTCAGCTCTGCCATCACTTTCGTTTTCATATCGTTGTACTGCTGATCTTCCGTGTGAACCGTAAACCCTAAAGAACTGTTGCGCTTAAGGGTGCTGGCTCCGACATTGGACGTCATGATGACGACAGTGTTTCGGAAGTCGACCGTACGGCCTTTGGAATCTGTCAGGCGTCCGTCTTCAAGTACCTGAAGCAGAATGTTGAATACTTCAGGATGCGCTTTTTCGATTTCATCAAGCAGGATAACAGAATAAGGCTTACGGCGAACTTTCTCTGTCAGCTGCCCGCCTTCTTCATGTCCTACATAGCCTGGAGGTGAACCTACGAGTCTTGATGTCGTATGTTTCTCCATGTACTCGGACATATCAATACGGATGATTGCATCCTCATCTCCGAACAGAGATTCTGCCACTGCACGGGCGAGCTCCGTTTTACCTACACCTGTAGGCCCCAAGAAGATAAACGAACCGATTGGACGCTTCGGATCCTTCAAGCCTGCACGGGCTCTGCGGATCGCTTTTGAGATCGACTGAACCGCTTCGTTTTGCCCGATCACCCTGTTATGAAGAATCTCTTCCAGCTTCAAGAGGCGTTCGGTTTCTTCTTCAGCCAGTTTGGAGACAGGTACACCGGTCCAGCTGGAGACCACTTGCGCGATATCCTCTGGAGTAACCTCTGTATTCTCCTGTCCTTGTTTCTCTTTCCATACATTCTTTGTTTTCTCAAGTTCCTCACGCAGACGCTGTTCCGAATCTCTTAGGGAAGCTGCTTTTTCAAACTCTTGGCTTTGAACAGCTGCATCCTTTTCCTTGCGTACTTCTTCAAGCTTCAGTTCAAGCTCCTTTAAGTTTGGCGGTGCAGTATAGGAACGCAGTCTTACTTTCGACGCCGCTTCATCTATAAGGTCAATCGCTTTATCCGGGAGGAAACGATCGGAGATGTAACGGTCAGACAGCGTTACAGCCGCTTCGATGGCATCATCGGTAATCGTGACGCGGTGATGCGCTTCATAACGGTCGCGAAGACCTTGCAAAATCTGTGTACTTTCATCTTTAGTTGGCTCATTAACTGTGATCGGCTGGAAACGGCGCTCAAGCGCTGCATCTTTTTCAATATATTTACGGTACTCATCCAGCGTTGTCGCTCCGATACATTGAAGCTCACCGCGGGCAAGGGCCGGTTTAAGTATGTTTGATGCGTCGATCGCACCCTCTGCTCCGCCGGCACCGATCAGTGTGTGAAGCTCATCGATAAAGAGAATAATGTTGCCTGCCTGGCGGATCTCATCCATGACTTTCTTTAAACGGTCTTCAAATTCACCGCGATACTTGGTGCCGGCAACAACCGTTCCCATATCGAGTGTCATGACCCTTTTATCACGAAGAGTTTCCGGCACTTCATTATTGATAATCTGTTGAGCGAGGCCTTCCGCGATCGCGGTTTTACCAACCCCCGGCTCACCGATAAGAACGGGGTTGTTCTTTGTTCTGCGGCTCAGTACCTCAATCACCCTTTGAATCTCTTTGGAACGGCCGATGACCGGATCCAGGCTTCCATCCTTCGCAATCGCTGTTAGATCTCTAGCCAGGCTGTCGAGCGTAGGCGTATTAGCGTTCGTAGAGGAACCGCGGTGATTGGATGATGCTTCATTGCTTCCAAGAAGCTGAAGCACCTGTTGGCGGGCCTTGTTTAAGCTCACTCCGAGGTTATTCAGCACGCGGGCCGCTACTCCCTCGCCTTCACGGATCAGCCCAAGCAGGATGTGTTCAGTACCGACGTAGGAGTGGCCAAGCTTACGGGCTTCATCCATTGATAGTTCGATTACCTTTTTTGCTCTTGGAGTGTAATGGATGGTTTGCACGGATTCCTGGCCGCGTCCAATTAAGGTTTCTACTTCTTTTTGGATCTTCTCAGGTCCAAGGCCAAGAACGTGAAGCGCTTTGGCAGCAATTCCTTCGCCCTCCCGGATCAAGCCAAGCAGAATGTGCTCGGTTCCAACATTATTATGGCCTAAACGGATGGCTTCTTCCTGTGCCAGCGCAAGTACCTTTTGAGCTCGTTCTGTAAATCGACCAAACATCATAATCATTCACACTCCCATTCAAATTTTATGCTTCTTCAAGTTTGATTCTTTCCCTTATTAGCGTTGCCCTTAGGATATCACGCTCATCAGGATTCAACATCTCATTCGCATAATGCTGTAAAAAGCCCGGTTGTGTAAGTATCATTAATTCATTTAATATGGATCGGGAAATCCCTATAATTATCTCAAGGTCAATTCCCAGCCTCACATCGGAAAGGCATTGTGCAGCTTCCTTCGATTGGATGATCCGGCTGTTTGCCAGCACTCCATACGACCTGAAGATCCGATCCTCAAGCTGGATCTTTAAACCGTCCTGCAGGTTTTTTCTTGCCACTCTCTCTTGCTGAATGAGCTGAAGGACCACGCCCCGCAAATCCTCCACAATATCTTCCTCTGATTTCCCGAGAGTAATCTGGTTGGAGATCTGAAAGACATTTCCTTGAGCTTCAGTTCCTTCCCCGTATATTCCTCTCACCACAAGGCCCAGCTGGTTGATGGCCGGTATAATCCGGTTCATTTGTTTCGTTAACACCAAAGCTGGGAGATGCATCATGACGGAAGCCCGCAACCCTGTTCCGACATTCGTTGGGCAGCTGGTCAGATAGCCCCTTTCCTCATCAAAGGCATAATCCACCTTTTCCTCTATCCAATCATCCAGTCCCCCAGCAAGAGTCAACGCCTGATTCAGCTGAAAGCCTGGAAAAAGACATTGAATGCGGAGATGATCTTCTTCATTGACCATGATGCTCACTGACTCATCATGATTGAGCATCACCGCCCCGAATCTTGACTGCTCTGCAAGATGGGGACTGATCAAGTGCTTCTCTACCAATACCCTTTTTGCCAGAGGTTTTAGCTCATCGAGATGAAGTATTTCAAATTCTCCAAAATTCCCGCTTCCTTGCTCTCTGCAGGCTGCTTCCAATGTCTGAATGACAGCCTCGGACTCTTCCTTGGAAGCCAAGTCGGGAAAATTAAACTTTTCGAGGTTTCGCGCCAGCCGAATTCTGCTGCTAAGGACAATGTCAGAGTCTGGTCCTTCTTTCTTCATCCAGGGACTGATAGCTTCACTTATAAAATGTTCAAGTGACATGCTCTATTCCCCCTTTTCCCGGTTCTTCTGCTTTTCTAAAAGTCGAATTTGATCGCGGGTCTCTGCCGCCTTTTCAAATTCCTCATTTAAAATATACTGCTGCATCGCCTGCTTTAATTTTTCCAATTCACGCCTCTCTTGAAGTCCGCTGCCAATTCGCTTTGGAATTTTTCCAGCATGTTTTGTATTGCCGCCGTGAACCCTCTTTAGTACCGGATCCAGCTTAGAATCAAAAACCTCATAGCAATGGCTGCAGCCAAACCTGCCCGATTTGGCAAACTGTTGGTACGTCATGCTGCACTTTGGGCAGGCCAGGACCGAATTTTGAGACAATCCTGCAGATGCCGCCCCCGAAATGGAAGGATCTCCATAAAGCAGACCAGAGAGCAGCTGATGAATAGAGAAAGTATTCGACCCCGGAAGGAATTCTCCTTTTTCTTTTGCACAATGCTCACAAATATGGAATTCAGTTTTCTTGCCGTTTACAATTTTCGTAAAGTGTAAAGTGGCAGGCCGCTCATGGCATTCCTGGCAGTACATTATTTTTCCCTCCCTATTAATAAATGTGATATGTCGCTATCTGGTTCTAAATTTTAATGTCCGAATCATCGCTTTTAATAATTCGGCTCGTAACTGATCACGTTCAGGAAGGTCTAACACTTGCAGAACAGAGCGTTCTGTCACACTCAGCATGATTCTGGCCTCACGTTCGGATACGATCTGCTCATCAAGCAACCGTAATATAACATTTTCCGCATTCCCCTGTGAAATGCGGTCATTAATCAGAAGCAGCAGCTGATCAATAAGCTCGACGTAATTCTCCGTCTGGACTTTAATGATCCGGATATATCCCCCGCCGCCCCGTTTACTTTCTACTACAAAACCTTTTTCTACCGTGAAACGGGTATTGATCACATAATTGATCTGGGAAGGGACACACTGGAACTTTTCAGCAATATCAGTTCGCTTGATCTCGATGAACGTATCATCTGAACCTGCAATGACCTGCTTTAAATATGCTTCAATGATGTCTGAGATATTTTTCATCCTGCTCCCCTCCCCTCTGACTTTGACTATCTTTGACTATACACTTATATTATAGACGCATTTTCAGGATTTATGCAACTAATGTATACTTTTTGGCTGATTGGGGGACTGCCTGTTTCTATCACAGTATTACCCGATATTTTCGGGATTAATCGTAACAATTGAAGTCTTTCACTGTAAACAACCGACACGATTCCACAGTTCAGGGGATCGGGCGAATTTTAAAATTCCAAAGTGGTGTTTGGTGTGTGGGTGCTGTTGAAAAAAAAATGAATCAGGGGTTTTTTTGTATGATATTTATGTGGATTTTTACTGTTGAAAGGGTGGAGAGCTGTATGAGAATCGAGTTGGATTTTGTGTGGCGTTTTTTTGTACTGTTACTTGCTGGGTGTACGGTTTACGTGCGGGTTTGCTGCGTTTACATGCGGGTTTCGCCCGATTACATGCCACTTCTTTTTAGCCCCCTTAATCATTTGGACATGAAATATAAAAAGAAATACACTAAAACTAGTCAAAGATTAAGGGGACATTCGAATGCCGAAGAAGAAAA
>NZ_JBDPNU010000009.1:0-94791 GCF_050468105.1 Fictibacillus sp. NRS-1165 | reverse complement strand
ATCTTTGTAAGATTCTACTCCATTTAAATAAGCCTGAATGGCGGCTAATTGAGTGTCTAAAGAATATTTAGTCACAAAAAACTGCACCTCCAATTGTTAGTTGTGTCTAACAATTGGGGTGCAGTTCAGGCTTCCTGTGGTTTTTAATCATGAAAAAATGGTACAACAGAACCTTAAAGAACAAACATTCCTGCGATTCCGCATAGCACACCTAAAACGACGACAGATATTGTGACAAACAATAATACGCGTTTAGGATAGGATCTGGAAACGATGAGCAGCGACGGTAAACTGAGAGCAGGAAGTGTAATGAGCAAAGCAGCCGCAGGTCCTGCCCCAAGGCCTATGAGCATAAACGTCTGGATGATTGGAATTTCGGCAGCGGTCGGTATCACAAAAAGCATTCCGGCAAGAGCAAATCCAATAACAGCAAACAAGCTGTTGGTCGCCGCTTCACTCAGCTGCGGGAACAGCCAGACACGTGCTGCGCCCAGTAAAAGTACAGAGAAAATGTACGCAGGTCCGATATGGAGCAGCATCATGCCCAGGCTTTTTATCCACCGGCTGAAGAAAGGTCCATCCTCTTCCTGAAAAGTCTCGCCTTCAGGCACTTTCTCCAAATCCACTGGAGCAGCATTTTTTGCAAACCGATTGGCAAAGTAGCTGACACCAAACACGAGGATTAAACCGAAGAATAGCCGAAGCACCGTAAATTTCCACGATAGCACAAACGTCATGAATATTAGAGTCGCCGGGTTAATGGTCGGATTGCCCAGCCAGAATGCAAGGCTTGCCCCGATCGACACTTTCTTTTTGCGCATGCCAACGGCCATTGGTGCCGCACAGCAAGTACACATCATACCCGGAATGGACGCCAATCCCCCTGCTGCCGTACTGCCAAACGATGTTTTCCCAAGCACTTTAAGAAGCCAGCGGGACGGCAGCAGCACTTGAATTAATGAACCAAGTAAAATTCCGAGCAAGGCTGCTTTCCATACCGATTGAAAATAGACTTTGGCATAGTCCCATGACGCAGCCCATGGTGAACTCGATGCGGATTGGTCGCCAAGGATGGAAGGGCCAATGGAATGAGTAGCCGATGCCGAGATCGCTTTTTGAAAATACGGCCACCATTTAACATACAGCAGCCCAGCCGCAGCAATCGCCATGAAAAAGACGATGAACCAAATGGCGTCTTTGCTGCTTATTTTTTCTTTCTGAACACTATCATTGAACTGAGACATAGCTTCCCCACCAAAAAATTTATTATGATCTATAGATTCGGTAGTAAATTATATCACAGTCCATGCAAAAATAAGTTTTTAAGGTTTCAAGGAAACGGCTAAAATGAAAATAGAGAGGAATTACTATATAATAGGAAGTAGACGTGCAGTATAGAAAGGCGGAAAGAAATGTTTCAGGATATTGCCATTGAAGAGCTTATGTCAGCCTACATTAAAAAAGAGATCACCGTTATTGACGTACGTTCCCCCTCTGAATTTAAGGATTCCACGATTCCGGGAAGCTTGAATATCCCTCTTTTTAATGATGAAGAACGGGCTGAAGTTGGGACGCTGTACAAACAGCAAAGTGTGGAAGCCGCAAAAGAAAGAGGTCTTGAAATCGTCTCTGCCAAGCTTCCCGCTTTTATCAAAGAATTCTCCCGGATCGCCGGTCCCAAGGCTGTGTTTTGCTGGAGGGGCGGAATGAGGAGCAGAACCACTGCGACTGTACTCGACCTTATGGGAATTCGTGCTTACCGTCTGCAAGGCGGTTTTCGTGTGTACCGGCAGTGGATTGTAAAAAACCTCGAAAAGATGGAGTTCGCGCCTGAAGCCTGCGTTATCCATGGAAATACCGGTTCCGGTAAAACATTAATCCTTCAAGAGCTTGCAAGCCAAGGGTTTCCCGTGCTTGATCTTGAACATTTGGCCGGCCACCGCGGTTCCATTTTTGGAGAAATCGGTCTTGAGCCGAATAACCAGAAAATGTTTGAATCTCTTCTTTTTCACAAGTTGTCTGCTTTGAAAGATACTTCATATATTCTGATGGAGGCTGAGAGTAAACGAATCGGAAAAGTCGTGCTGCCGAATTTTGTAACGGAAAAAAAACAGCAAGGGCTTCATATTTTCCTGGATATGCCGATTAACGAGCGAGTAAATCATATTCTTGAAGACTATCTCCCTTGGGATCACCATGACGAATGCGTTGCGGCGTTTCAGAAAATCAAACGGCGCATCCATACACCCATCGCTGCTCAGATTGAAGATGACCTGAAGGAAGGAAACTACCATTCAGCCGTTCGCCTGCTTCTTGAGCACTATTATGATCCCCGTTACAAACACCGGGATGATGAATATCCGGAAGATCAGCGGATTACCTTAAAAGTGAATAATATTTCGGAAGCCATTGAACAAATTAAACAAGTGCTTCAAAAAAGAAAGCCGGCACATCGGATTCTGTGAGTTCTCACAGCGTGTGCTGGTTTTTTACTCATTTTTCATCCTTCATCCGTGAAAATGCTGGATGATTCCATTTATTATCGAAAGTCCTGATATATTAAAAAAACCACTTTATTATCGATACCATCCAATTTATTATCGTTTTTTTAAGAATACCAAATATCTCCTATTCATTAAGGCCACTCTGCCATCTTCAATCAATACGGCTGAGCCTCTCGTTCTACTCTTTTCTGTCATTGTTGGTTTCCTATCTATTGGTTATTTTCCAATCCTGTTCCATTCTTTATCTTCCTCTTATTTCCTTTGTAAGAAGGAGAATCGGCTTCATAAGTCTAATAAATTCAATAATCATATTATGGGACCTATAATACACTTAAGAGAATAAAGATATTTCATGCAGAGGAGTTACTCATATGACCACATACCAATCAAGAAATGACGTACCTGAACAAGAGAAATGGAACCTTAACGACATTTATCCTTCACTTGCTCAATGGGAAAACGATTTTGAACAAGTGAAGGCAATGGCTGAAGAATTAAAGGCGTTCGATGGAAACATTCATTCAGGAAAGTCACTGCTTGAATATCTCACAAAACAGGAAGAACTCTCCCACACCTTCAATCTCGTTTATGTGTATGCGATGCTGAATGTGGACGTGGATACTCGAAGCTCGGATTCTCAGTCCTTGCTGGATCGTGCCAAGCATGCCGGAGTGAAGATCAGCTCGGCCACTTCCTTTTTCATGCCTTTCCTGTTAAGTCTGGAAGAAGCTCAGCTGAAGCAGTATATTTCGGAAGAAGAAGGATTGAACTATTTTGAAGAAGACTTGATAGATTCTTTTCGCTATAAAACGCATGTTTTGAGTAAAGACCAGGAGAAGATTGTTTCCCGTCTTGGTGAAGCGCTCTCCTCTCCAAGCGGCACATACAGCATGATCAACAATGCGGATATTAAGTTCGGCGAAGTTACGGATAAGGACGGAAAAAAAGTAGAACTTACACGCGGAATGTATTCCAAACTGATCGAGGATGAAGACCGTGAAGTGAGAAAAGAAGCCTATAAGGCGTATTATGAGCCTTATCTCGCTTTAAAAAATACGATCGCTTCCACGCTTTCATCGGCGATAAAAAATAATGTCTCGCTTGCAGAAATCCGCAATTATCCTACTGCCCTGGAAAAAGGTCTGTTTGGTGATAACGTACCGAAGGAAGTCTATGAAAATCTGATTGCTACCACAAAAGAAAACATTCATTCCATGCACCGGTACACGGAGATTCGAAAAGCTAAGCTGGAACTCGATGAGCTGCGGCAGTATGATTTAAGCGCTCCTCTAGTAAAAGGTATCAAGCTGGATATTCCATATGACGAGGCCTATGAAACGATGGTGAAGGCTCTCGCACCGCTCGGCGATGATTATATTGACCGGTTGAAGGAGTTTAAAGATGCCCGTTATATCGACGTCCGGGAAACACGCGGCAAACGGTCTGGTGCCTATAACCTTGGCTTATATGGTGTCCATCCCTTCGTGCTGTTGAACCATCAGGATGACTTGGATAGTCTGTTCACACTTGCGCATGAGATGGGGCATGCCATGCACAGCTATTATTCAAATAAGCATCAGCCGAGAATCACAGCGGGCTACAGTATTTTTGTTGCTGAAGTCGCATCTACCGTAAATGAAGTGCTTCTCATCAATTACCTGCTGGAAAAGGAAACAGACAAAGACCTTAAGAAGCATCTGCTGAACCACTTTATTGACCAGTTTAAAGGTACCCTGTTTACACAGGTGATGTTTGCCGAGTTTGAAATGAAAACCCACGCTTTAGCGGAGGAAGGACAGCCGCTGAATGCAGAGGCCTTCAGCCAAATCTATGAAAATCTATTCAGAGAATATAATGGAGATTCGGTCGTATTCGATGAGGAAGTAAAATACGGCTGGTCACGCATTCCTCATTTTTATCGTCCGTTCTATGTATATAAATACGCCACAGGTTTTGCTTCAGCGATCCACCTCGCCACTAAGATTTTAGAGGGTGATAAAGAGACATTAAGCTCTTACCTGGAGTTCTTAAAAAGCGGAAGCTCCGATTATCCGCTCGAGCTGCTGAAAAAGACCGGAGTAGACTTAACTACCCCTGAACCGATCGTCAACGCACTGAAACGCTTTGAGGAATTGGTCGAAGAATTTGCAAGATTATAGTAGGTTCAGTTGAGGCCCTTTATCTAAGGGTCTTATTTTTCATTCTAATTGTCAACCTTTATTAATTTTAGGTTGACAATTAATTTACGAATCAGGCAAACTTGTACTAGGATTTTAACAATCTTCCATAAGGAGGTGATCGTGTTGAACGCAAGAACCATATCCTATGTTGCTTTGTTTGCAGCCATGACCGCGGTGGGGGCATTAATCAAGATCCCCATCCCGTATATCCCTTTTACCCTTCAGATCCTATCGGTCTACCTGGCAGGTGCCCTCCTCGGGCCGAGATTGGGTTTGATCAGCCAGCTGTGCTACGTATTGATCGGGCTGATCGGCCTGCCTGTTTTTGCGGATGGCGGCGGAATAGGCTATGTATTTAAACCGACATTTGGTTATTTAATCGGCTATGTCATGGCCTCCTTTGTGAACGGGTGGCTCATCCATCGGTATCAGCTGGTCAAAGTGAAGTCCATACTGGCTGCCAATTTAGCCTCTCTGCTGACCGTCTATCTTTTTGGCTGTATATGGCTATATGCAGCGATGAACTGGTTCATGCAAACATCGTTTACATTCAATCAAACCATTCTGTATGGTTTCTTGCTTCCCGTACCCGGTGATTTGCTCCTATGCTTTCTATGCACTTTGTTCATTGTGCAGACCCGCCCCCGAATGGTGCGATTCATAATCAGAGAGGAGAATGCTAAACCATGGGCCAAGCCTACTTTGTAACCGGAACCGGAACCGAGATTGGGAAAACGGCGGCGACCACCTTGCTGTACTTATCCCTTACCGCGATGGGAAAACGCGTCACCATCTTTAAACCCTTTCAGACCGGCCTTAATCACACAAACCATACATATCCTGATATCTCCTGGTATGATGAACTGCTCGGTTTAAAAGACTGCGGCATGTATATGCTCGAGCCAGAAACCTCCCCTCACCTCGCCATCAAATTGGCTGGTGAAAGGATTGATGAACAGTGTATCATCGATCATATTCAATCGTTAAAGGAGGAGTACGATATTGTTCTTATCGAGGGAGCCGGCGGAATCGCCGTTCCTCTTATTGAACATGAGACACACTTTTACATGACTGCCGACCTGATCAAAGATTGCGGACTGCCGGTCATATTCGTTTCAGCCAGCGGACTCGGATCCATCCACCATGTTCTTGCCACACAATCGTATACTGCCATGCAGAACATCGAGATCAAAACGATCATCTTTAACTTTTATCAGCATGAAAACATGATCCATAGGGACAATGTTGAAACGATTGCCAAGCTGACTGCGCTGAAACCGCTTTTGTGTATTCCGGCCTTTAAAAATGTCAAAGACGATCTGCCCGGATATACCCATACACTTTTAGAAAACCCTAACTATATACAGCAGCTGAAAGAGGTGTTTTTCAATGCGTATCCCATACACTGACCTGGAACAATGGGACAAAGAATATGTGTGGCATCCATTCACACAAATGAAAACCTACCGTGAGTCCAAACCGCTGATTATTGAGAGGGGAATGGGCAGCTACCTCTATGATACAGAAGGCAGCCGATATCTCGACGGGTATGCCTCGCTATGGGTGAATGTCCACGGACACAGTGAGCCTGAGCTGAACGAGGCACTCATTCAGCAGGTAGAGAAAGTCGCCCATTCCACTCTTCTCGGTTCAGCGAATGTGCCCTCCATTCTATTAGCGAAAAAACTGGCAGAAATCACGCCCGGCAGCCTGTCCAAAGTATTCTACTCCGACACAGGAGCAGCCGCTGTTGAGATCGCGCTGAAAATCGCCTACCAATACTGGAAAAATCTCGATGCAGAAAAATATGCCGGCAAAAATAAATTCATCTCATTGAATGAAGCCTATCACGGCGATACAGTTGGTGCGGTTAGTGTCGGCGGGATGGATCTGTTCCATCGCATTTTCCGACCGCTGCTCTTTGACCGCCTCCCATCCCCGTCTCCCTATCCTTACCGGATGGATGACCTGGGAGATGAAGAAGCAGTTAAAAACTATTGTCTATCGAAACTTGAATCACTGTTAAAAATACATTCTGCTGAAATTGCCGGAGTTATTGTGGAGCCGCTTGTGCAGGGGGCAGCCGGAATTTTGACACATCCAGCAGGATTTTTAAAAGGAGTGGAGCAGCTGTGCCGTTCATACGATGTGCTTTTAATCTGTGATGAAGTAGCAGTCGGGTTCGGACGCACAGGCACTTTGTTTGCTTGCGAGCAGGAAGATGTTGTGCCTGATTTAATGTCTATGGGCAAGGGAATTACCGGAGGATACATGCCCCTTGCCGCCACCATCACTCATGACAAGATCTTTAATGCCTTTTTAGGTGAACGAGAAGAGCATAAAACGTTCTATCACGGCCACACCTATACCGGGAACCAGCTCGCTTGCTCACTCGCGTTAAAAAATATTGAACTGATTGAAAAACGCGGCCTTGTAGCGGAGGTCTATGAAAAAGCGGAAAGGCTGTCCGCAAAATTGGATGCCCTGAATGAGCTTCCCATTGTCGGAGAGGTGCGGCAGCGAGGATTAATGATCGGTATAGAAATTGTAAAGGATCGGACGACAAAGGAGGTCTTCGGTGTCCAAGAGGACGTCATCTCCCGTATTATCCAAAACGCACGGGACAATGGACTGATCATCCGGGAGCTCGGACCGGTCATCACGATGATGCCCGTCCTTTCCATGTCAGATGAGGAACTAAGTATGATGGTGGACATCACGTATCGATCCATTCAAGAAGTTGTTCAAAGTTTGTCCGTTCGATAAGCTGCACGCTGTTTTTATGAAAATGATTGGTTTTGCAAGTATTCTTTGTCGAACCGTAAAGATCAAAACAATCTGCAAGGTGAGGTACTATAAAAGCTTTTTGACAAGTTAAGGGCCTTCCCCATCGGAAGGCCCTTATTATTACATCTCTTTTTCCTGTTTTTCCAAATATGCGCGCATCTTCTTCAAATATTCCGGCGCGTCCATCGGATCTTCTATGAGCAGCTCGATCATACTAAGTTTTTCTCCTTGAAGCCTTACAGCGTCGTTGATGGCCTCCTCCAGCTCCTCGTTCGTCCTCACCTGTTTGGTGAAAACATCCCGGCCAAACGCTTCTGCCAGCTTCGTAATCCCATGAAGGAATATCATTGTACTTCTGTTTTTCAACATCCACCTTAACGTTCAGATACTTTTCAATGGTATATCCATTATTATTTAAAATAAAGATGATGGGGGTGCATCCATTCTCGAGCATCGAGCTGATTTCCTGGACGGTCAGCTGCAAGGATCCATCTCCCGTAAAAAGAAGCACACGACGATCTTTCGCTGCGATACTAGCACCGAATACCCTATGCTCTGCCATCCGCCCTGCGCAATGTAAGTCGCCCCTCTAGGCAGCCGTACTTGTGACATACCATAGGACAGAGTTCCTGTATCAACGACGATCACTCCTCGTTTGGCTGCTCCTATTCTACAAAAAAAGCTTCTGAATTTTTTTCATAGCCTCCGGACTGGTGATACTGGAAAAATGCTGAAGCAGCTTCTGACGTGCTTTCTCTCGATCATCCTCAATATGTTCAACCTTATTTTTCCGTGTCCAATGTTCAATGGTCTCATAGGAAGTGCTGTTCCAGCCGTTCTTCTCACCACTGTCATTCTGTTTCTCTTTCGTACCGGAAACGACAATATCAAGACCAGCCTGGAGTTCCAGTAAACCGTTGTCAAAAGGCTTTTTCATTTCCTTTGATTTCATTGCTGCTTTTGCCCTCAAAAGCCTTGTATCGATCCCTTCATCCTGCTGGATAATGACGTGTAGATCGCACGCTTCTTTTGACATTTCACCGTCGCGATAACGGTCTTTTACCGATTTTGAACTTCCCATAACGGCCAAAAAGCAAGGCAGAAGTTCGCGGGAGATGAGCACTGATTTTTTCTTCACAAATTTCCCGTATGCAGCCACTCCATCTGCGGCAAACCTCGTTCTCCATCTCCATGGATCAAATTCAGTTTCACTGTGCCAATTCTCCTTTTCCGTTACACTGCTAAGCGAGGGATAATCAGGGAACAAGGGGGGCTAGCGGCAGCAGCCCTATTTTCTCGACAACTTCAACGGCCTCACCATACGTTTTAATTTTATAATCCAGCATTCTTACAGTCTCCTTGCGCTCGATATTTGATATGTAAAAAGCACTCTATCTTCGTATGGACCGTCATAGGCCGAATGGACAGACAGGCCATCCGTTATCTTGTCGCCGGGTTCTATCCTAAAACCCATTTTGCATGAAAAGCAATCGATCCCTTATTGACAGGAGAAGTCACACAGCGAATGATCTTACAGCCTTTTTGTGTAACGGCTTGAATGAATTGCTGATAGATCTGTTTACCGAGGTCTTGTTTTCTGCAGCTTGGATGAATACCAACAAAGTGAATATAGGCTTCAGTCTGACGAGTGTGGGATAAGAAACCGACTATAAAACCGATAACTTTCCCATCCTTTTCCAAAATGAAGCTTGTATCCCTAAAGTGAATAAAGAACAACTTGGGCAGAGATTACGTCATAATCCTCACTTTTAATGGCACGCATTTTCACAATACCGCCTCCCTATGCTTCCAAATGCCTTTCATATGCCAGATAAGAATACAATCGGTATAAAATTGGTATGAAAAAGAAGAGTGCAATCAGTCGAAATGATCCTTCCGTATAAAAAAACACCCATAATCCGAACAGAATGGAAATCACCGTAGAGATCGTGCCTGAAAGGCCGTTTAGTGGCCGGCTGTTTATAAAGAAGGATCCTGTGCCCTTTAAATCACTGGCATAGCACCCCTCATGGTATGGAATGACTTCAAAAAACATCGTCACCGTAACTAAGTCATCTTTGATCATGATTTCTTGGCTACATTTGTCGCAGATAATGGTTTTAGATACCATCTCTTATCCCTTCCTTTGATGTTGAGACTGGTTTTATAACTTCATCCTGCCGCAGCAGCGCGTTACTCTGGCTGAAGATTCGGTTTCAGGCCAGGCCATCGCCTTTTTCCTATCGATCAAAATAAAAAAACAGGGGAACAGCCATCACCACGAAATAAAACATTCCACTCAAGGTCTTCATGTATTCCTTGCTTCCCTGTCATATTTGCGTTCCATGTAAAAACGATAGCTGTAAAGAACGATAAAGAAATCAAGGTAAAGGAATGGAAAGGACATAATGCCCGTGTTGATTTGAATCATTAATACTACCGAATAAAGAAGAAACAGTATACGCTCACCCCATTTATGCCGAGCACGGGCTGATACCACCTGATGCTGCTTTTCTTAACGCCCCATTTCCTCCGCAAAAATCTTTCTGTAAAGTGCCCTGCTAATAGCATGACCGCCAAATAAATTAAGACATTGAGAATCATGGTATTGATCCTTTTTGAAATAGTTTTTATTCAATTCCATTATATACCATAAAAAGCAACAGGGGCAGATCGTTATTTTATTTATTTTGCATCGACTTTCCCCAGTCAGCCAGTGATTTTAAAGATGGGATCAGCTCTTCCCCTGCTTTAGTCAGGGAGTATTCTACTCGTGGAGGTATTTCCATAAACTGCTTACGAACAACAAGTCCTTGATTTTCCATTTCCTTTAAGGATTGAGATAATACCATATTCGTTATTCCTTCTACTTTCCGTTTCAGTTCGTTGTAGCGTAACGTTTTGTTTTTCCATAGTGCCCAAATGATCGGAAGTCTCCACTTACTCCCAATTAGAGTCAAAGCAAACGTTAACGGACAATCTTCCTTACGCTGATATTTAGCCTCTTCATTCATAAAACCACTCCATTAATCAGGTTTTACTGACTTAGTCATAAAATACTGCATACTTGTTTTACGTTTCGTATGTAATAAAATGATATCGTAGTTGATTGAGTGAATTAGTTTTAAATTTTAGTAGCGTCCATAAAAAGGAGTGAAAAATTTGATGTTAACCTATGAAATATTACCTATAGAAGAGATTGAATGCTGCAGAGAAATGTGTAATGAACTCATGGCCTTTCAAAAGTCGAAAGCTTACATAACGCCGGAGCTGTTTGACGATATGAAATTTGACACAAGGCTGATCACTTCCATCAATAAAGCCGTTGACAATCATACAGTGATCGTTAAGGATAAGGATCAGATCGCAGGTTATGTGTATTCCAATATTTCTCCTAAAGAAACCTATTCCAATGATTTTGCCACTTTCTTTGACCTTTCTACTGTTCGCAACGATCTTGTAGGCTGCTTATCTCAATTTTATATTAAAGAACAGTACAGACAATATGGGATTGGATCCAAACTGTTCGATATGTCTATGGATTGGATCAGGCAGTTCGATGATGTAGAGGATTATTTTATCTTTGTTTCTAATGGAAATACGAATGCATTGGAATTCTATAAGCGCAAAGGATTTAAAGTAAGTCATGATATACTCGATGGCTTCATTACTGTTTTACGAAACAGGTAATCCTTTCTAAAAAAGCTGGAGCTTCTCATCAGCTCCAGCTTTTCATGACTATTCTGTTTGCGTGGTCTTTGAATCCAAAGAACTTGGCTTCGCATCCTCTGGTTTTTTCGTATTATTGTTCTCCTGTGGCGGCTTTGTTCCCGGATCCGTTGGTTTATCTCCTGTACCTGGATTGGTGGTTCCATCTCCTGGTTTCTCTTTAGGCGGTGTGGTTGGTTCGGTCGGCTTATCCTGATCGCCGCCTTGATCACTTCCGCCCTGATCATTTCCGCCCTGATCTGTACCGCCATTGCCTCCCTGATCGTTGCCGCCTTGATCATCCTTCGGCGGTGTCACCGGGGTAGCCGGATTGGTATTTCCATTATCTTCAGGCTTTTTCTCATATTCTTTTTTCTTCTGATCTTCTTCTTTTTTCTCTTTTTCTTGAACTTGCTTTTCTTTTTCAGCACCGGTTGACGAATCTTCTTTTTTGTCTTCCGTTTGGCTAGGCTGTGCTATGGCCGGGATGGATGTTCCTTGAACGTACAGCTCAGATCCCCTCGTAACAACAGATCCCGGCTTTTCAAAATCGGCAGTAAGCTTATTTTCTGAAACGTGTGATACCAGTTCTTTAAAAATCAGCTTAGCGATCACTTGATCTTCCTTCTTCACATAAGCATCCTGGCCAGGGTGATCGTATCCCGTCCAGACCGCCGCTGTGTAGCGTGTGGTATAGCCTACGAACCAGGAATCTGTCGATCCGTTGCCATAGACGTTGCTCGGAAGGTTCGTCGTTCCTGTCTTACCGGCTACGTCCAATCCTGGAATCTGTGCCATTCGTCCTGTTCCGTTGTTGACAACACTCTTCAGCATATCCGTTACCATATAGGCAGTGTAATCGCTCATCGCCGTTTTGGGCTCATGGTTAAACTGTTTCACTACTCCATTTGGGTACTCAATCTTGCGGAGAGTAGTCGGCTGATGATAGACTCCTTTATTTCCAAAAGCAGAATACGCACCGGCCATCGTTAATGGGGAAACCCCCTTATTGAATCCTCCGATCGCATAGGACGGATAGATGGTATCCAGCTTAATACCCAGGTTTCCTGCAAACTGTTTCGCGTTCGCTTCTCCAACGGCCTGGAATGTTTTAATGGCTGGAATATTATAGGATTGAACGAGCGCTTCTCTCATGGTCAGGGTACCATGATAAGTTCTATCCCAGTTCTGGAACTGTTTTCCGTTGATTTCCAGCGGTTCATCCTTGATCGGTGTATTCGTCGACCATTTAAGGTATTCTATCGCAGGACCATAGTCAAGAATCGGTTTAATTGTAGATCCTGGCTGCCTTTCTGTATCGGTCGCATAGTTAAATCCTCTGATTGCCTGTTTGTCGTCTTCCCGCCTGTTGCCACCTATGGCGCGTATTTGGCCGGTTTCAGTATCCAGCAGAACGACCCCTGCCTGGAATTTATTGTCTGGATACCGGATATAATCCTCAGTTGACAAGATCTTTTCCGCTTGAGATTGGGCATCCTGGTCGAGCGTCGTGTAGATTTTCAAGCCGCCTTCAAACAGTTCCTTTTCAGGGATGCCCTCTTTCCGTGCATCTTTAATGACCTGCTGTAGGAACGCTTCATATCTCTGCTGAGACTTTTTAGGTTTAACGAGCATTTTCTTGATCGGCTGCTTCTGAGCTTCCTCTTTTTCCTGCTCCGAAATATATCCGTTCTTATGCAAAAGCGAAAGTACGACATTCCTTCGCTGCTCCGCTAAATCAGGATGTTCGAATGGATTGTATCCGCTCGGCCGCTGGGGCAATCCGGCAAGCAATGCGGCCTCTCCGATCGTCAGTTGGTCGAGTGACTTATCGAAATACGTTTTGGCTGCTGTTTTAACTCCGTAGGCACTGTTCCCGAAATAGATTTTATTCAAATAGAATTCCAGAATCTGATCTTTCGAATATTTGCGTTCAAGCTGGACAGCCAAATAGGCTTCCTGTATCTTTCTTGTCACTGTCTTTTCTGGAGATAAGAAAGAGTTCTTTACGACCTGCTGTGTAATGGTACTTGCACCTTCAGAACCAAATCCGTGAGTAATATTGGAAAGGACGGCGCCCGCGACCCTTTTCGTATCAATTCCATTATGTTTGTAAAAACGAACATCCTCTGTCGCAATAAAAGCATTCCGAACACGGGGCGGGATATCCTTGATGGAAACATAATCCCTCTTTTCCTTCCCACTGATCGTAACGACCTTTTCATTGTTCATGTCATAGACGGTAGACGTCCGCGAATACTTTAGATTTTCCGGGTTCAAATCAGGCGCGCCCTTTGCAACTGAAAATACAGTGGCGCCTCCACCAATAACCACTACAAGAAAGAGAACTAGAAAAGTTAGTGTACTGTATGTAAGGAATTTCCGAAAACGTTTTGGCCTTTTGTTTTGTTTTCTTCTTTCCAATCGTGAAGCAGAATTTTTCTTTTCCATCATTAACTCTCCTTAAATTGTTCCAAGCTGTTCCCTATGCTGAAATAGTTTATTTTTCCTAAACACCAATTTTATACTATTTTAATAGAAAATAATACGTAAATAACTCAGAAATGTTACATTTTTATTACAAACAGTACTGAAGTACTAGATACCCTTTTTTTCCACTTTTTAATCTATATGAATCAAAAAAAGAACAAGAACTGGATGTCTTGTCTCAAAAACTTCGTCTGGCGGTATGTAGGTTCAGACGCGTTTGTTATCACTGAATCCTCAGGATACTAATAGGATACGTTCTTATAGCTCCATGCATATTTGCTCTTGGAAAAGTATTTGCCAAGAGAGATGGACTTCATTTTTTGATGATCAATATAGATTTTTTTATTCCTCGGTTTCTCCGTATCGAACCCATAAGCCAGCAAATCATTGGCAAAATGCATACTGCCTTTATTGATGCTCTCATAAAACCGATTTACATCCGTTAAAGCTGTTTTATATTGGCCAAAACTTCTTGTTTTATTAAAAACTTAAATGATAGCCGTAATTCACCATATAAATAGAGTCCGGCTGCGAGAAAGATTAATAGAATGGCAGCGCCCCATCTCTTCTTCAACCACAATCCGCATTTCCTAAGAGCTAAGATGGCTTTTTTAAGCGGTGATCCTGCTTGATGATTTGATCTAACTTTTGTTCAATCTGAAGAAGTCTATCTCTCTTTTTCTTTTCGCTTTTTACAAAGGTGAAAACAATTATTAAAAGCAATATTAATGGAATGAACATAATTACCGCACTTCCATATCCAATCATGTTAAGCATCAAATGCATCAACCACCTCCAACCTTCCAATTACTTACAGTTCACCATCATAAATGTTCCTTTCTCAATTCCCAATTAAGCATTTCTCCCTCTTGCCCATGTTCAGCTTCTTCAACACGCGGAGGGAAGGCTCATTGCCCTTCAGACATTCAGCAATGACACGGTTCACTCGATCCGAAGAAAAGGCCCGATCAACGATCGCTTTTACCGCGTCATTCGCGTAACCCTTCTGCTAAGCAGAAGGAAGGATTCCATAGCCAACCTCAACTGTGTGATTCTCATCCGGCTTGCCTTAGACCCGATATCATCGATAATTTTGCCCGTTTCTTTCTCAGCAACAAGCCAAACGCCCCAACCGTACAGCTCGGGATCTTGTTCACTGAGCAACTAGATCCGATTTGATTTCTGATTGGATAGGCATCAGGCGACAGTGATTCTATGTATGTATTTCGCAAACACCTTGCCGCCGATTAAAGGTGAACCGGCCAGCAATATCTCGAGTTTGGCTCAATTCCATCAAAAAAGCTGCCGAGTCACTCGACAGCCTTCTTCAATAATCCAGTCTTACGTGTGCTTGCTCTCTACAGTCAATGCCTGATCATCTTCAGGCTCTTCTTTTTCCCACCATAAAGCTTCTTCCGGGTCTTTTAATACTTCTTTAATTTCACTAGGATCCTCAACAGCAGGGAGAGAGCCTCGCAGCGACCGGCCGGCGGTTTCTTTGACAAAGAAGACCACAACCACGATCCCAATCATACAGACTGCCATTAAGTAATAGGCCGGAATCATATTGTTATTGGTTTCCTTCACCAGCCACGCGACAATAAGCGGGGTAGTGCCGCCAAAAATGGATGTGGAAAGATTATAGGTTAGGGCCAGTGAACCATATCTTACATTCGTAAAAAACAAAGACGGAAGGGTTGCAGGAAGCGTTCCTTGGAAAGCCGTGAGCAAACACCCAAGAATCAGCACGCCAAAGAAGGCATTATAACCGTTTTCATTCCCTGCCAGCATAAACGCTGGAACACTTAAAACGATGGTCAGGATTAAGGCCCCGATGAGAATTTTATTTCGGCCGATTCGGTCTCCTAAATATCCCATGCCCAAAACAAATGGAATCATGATCACCATCACGATCAATATAAGAAGCAGGCCTTTTGTTTCTCCATAACCGAGCTGCTCGGACAGATAGGACGGCATGTACGTCAGGACCATGTAGACAATCGTATTGTAAAAGAGCACGACCCCGACGCAGATTAATAATGATCTCCAATGATTAACGATAATTTCTTTAAATGATGATCGGTTTTTCTTTTCCTCTTTCTTCTCCTCCATGGCCTGAAATGCCGGTGTTTCCTCAAGATGAGAACGAAAATACAAACCGATAAGGCCAAGTGGCGCAGCAATAAAAAATGGAATTCTCCATCCCCAATCCAGCATGGTTTCTGATCCAAGAATAAAGGTCAGCAGAGTGACGAGGCCAGATCCTGCAATATAGCCGGCCAAGGTGCCTACTTCGAGCACACTGGACATTACACTGCGTTTCTTATCAGGCGTAGATTCTGCAATGAAAGTCATTGCGCCTGCATATTCTCCTCCGGTTGAGAACCCCTGTACCAGCCTTGCGGCGAGCAGAAGGATAGGTGCGGCAATTCCAATGGTAGAATAGCCCGGAATGAGCCCGATGGCCAGTGTGGCAATTGCCATCATGATTAATGTAAGAGCCAGGACCTTCTTTCGGCCTAGACGATCACCCATGATGCCAAAAAATATGCCGCCGAGCGGCCTCGCAATAAAAGCTACCGCAAACGTCGCAAAAGCATAGATGACCTGAGCGGAAGAATCGACCTCCGGAAAAAAAACTTTGCCAATGGTAACTGCTAAATAAGAATAAATGCCAAAATCAAACCATTCCATCGCATTGCCTAGCGAGGTTCCTAAAATCGACTGCTTTGCGATTTGTTTATCAACGACAGTGATATCCTCTCTTTTCAATCTTTTACTTTTTTTTTCACCCACAGCGTGCCTCCTAAATATAAAATGATTAATAGTTTCTCCACTAAACCTTTTCCCTAATTGCTGACACGCTAATCATGACTGGACAAATAGAATAAAATCCATAAAAAAGCTGCCGGTTTTCCCCGACAGCTTCTGTTTTATTGAATATTGCTTACATTTTTCTGCTGAGATCCCAAAATGCTTGGGTCAAGTTTTGCTATTGCTTTTTCTTGTTTCTTCCTTAATTCTTCCTTCCACCAAAATGCTTCTGCGGAATTTGCCAACCGTTCGTCCACTTCTCTTTCATGTTCAACTGCAGGATTGGATCCCCTTAATGAACGGCCCGCTGTTTCTTTTACGAAAAGGGCAACGATCACTAGTCCAATGACACATACTCCAATTAAATAATAAGCAGGCAGCATGTTGAAACCCGTGGCTTTAACGAGCCATGCGACAACCAGCGGTGTTGTTCCTCCAAAGATGGAGGTGGATACATTGTATGTGATCGCCAATGAACCATAACGCACCTCTGTAAAAAACAAGGATGGCAAAGCAGCAGGCAGGGTCCCTTGAAAAGCCGTGAACAAACAGCTCAGGACCAGCAGACCAAGAAACGCGGATATGCTTGAACCCGTTCCCATCATAAAAAATGCAGGGATACTAAGAACGATGATGCCGATCAGCGCTGTGATTATCAGCCGGTTTCGTCCGATGCGGTCACCCCAATATCCCATCAGCAATACAAAGGGAATCATGGCGATCATTACGAAAAGGATAAGGACCAATCCCTTTGTTTCCCCAAAACCGAGCTGCTCTGACAAATAGGACGGCATGTAAGTAAGAATCATATAGTTGATGGTGTTATAGAAAAATACGACACCAATACAGATAAGAAGAGACCGCCAATGCTCAGTAAAAATATTTTTTACGGATTTCTGTTTCTTGGTCTCCTTCATTTCCTGAAACGCAGGTGTTTCTTCTAAATGTGACCGGAAGTATAACCCAATCAGTCCTAATGGAGCAGCGATAAAGAAAGGAATCCTCCAGCCCCATGCAAGCATGGTTTCAGATCCAAGCAGAAAAGTAAGCAATGTCACTAAACCGGAACCAGCTATAAAACCAACGAGCGTTCCAACTTCCAGGAAACTCGACATGAAAGTTCGCTTTTTGTCCGGAGTGGATTCAGCAATAAAGGTCATGGCGCCCGCATATTCTCCCCCCGTTGAAAAACCTTGTACCATTCGGGCAAGAAGCAATAAGACAGGAGCTGCAGCACCGATTGTAGCATAACCCGGGATAAGTCCTATGCTTAATGTGGCAACCGCCATCATGATCAGGGTGATGGCGAGGACCTTCTTCCGTCCGATACGGTCTCCCATCATTCCGAAGAACATACCGCCGATCGGCCTTGCAATAAAAGCTACTGCAAATGTTGCAAAAGCATAGATTAACTGGGCAGAAGGATCGATCTCAGGGAAAAACACTTTACCAATCGTTACTGCTAAATAGGAATAGATGCCAAAATCAAACCATTCCATCGCATTGCCGAGAGATGTTCCAAGTATTGATTTTTTCGCAATTTTGGTATCAACAATCGTGATATCCTCTTTGGTCAGCTGTTCGTTTTGTCCTCTTTCCACATCGTACCTCCTCAAATTACAGTTATCTTGCTCTCTCCTTATCCCTCTTTCTTTTTTTAGTTTGACAGTTTATAGCAGACCACTTTAGGCTCGGTCATGTCTTGAATCGCGAATTTAATGCCTTCTCGCCCCAAGCCTGACTTTTTCACTCCTCCAAACGGCATGGCGTCGATCCGGTAATCGCTGCTGTCATTGATCATGATGCCTCCAACTTCCATCCTGGCGACCGCTTTTTGTGCTTTATCGATGTTTTTTGTAAAAATGCCTGCCTGCAGCCCGTAGCTGACTTCATTTGATTTTTCGATGGCCTCGTCTACATCCTTCACTTCATAAAGCATCACTACAGGACCAAAAATTTCTTCCTTTGCGACCGTGCTGTCGTCGGGAATGTTCTTTAACACCGTCGGATAGTAGAACGCACCGTCCCGTTTCCCTCCAGTCAGCAGCTCAGCACCTTTTTCAACCGCTTCATGGACCAGCTTCTCTATACGCAACGCCTCCTTTTCCGAAATCAAAGGGCCGATATCGGTATCCTCAGATAGCTTATCGCCTACACGATATTGGTTGGTACGTGCCACGAAGGCCGACTCAAATTCCCGCATCACACTCTGCTGTACGTATATTCTTTGGACGCTCAGGCAGTTTTGCCCGGCTGCCCAATATGCTCCGGAAACGGTTGATTCAACCGCCGCTTCAAGGTCGGCATCCTCCAGAACGATCACAGGAGAATTAGAGCCAAGCTCCATGCTGATTTTTTTCAAGCCAGCTTTTCTCACAATCTCTTCTCCTGCCTCCACTCCTCCTGTAAAGGAAATCATTCGGACAGCAGGATGGGTGACCAGCACATCGCCAATTTCATATCCATGTCCCGTGATAACGGACAAGACTTTTGGAGGCAGCCCCCCATGGGCAAAAGCTTCAGCGAGCAGCAGCGCACTTAGCGGAGTGACAGTAGCCGGCTTAACGATGATGGCGTTTCCTGAGGCAATGGCCGGGCCTACTTTATGGGCGACCAGGTTCAGCGGATCATTAAATGGAGTGATCGCTCCAATGATGCCAATGGGAAAACGCTGATAGTAGCCGACCCGGTTGTCGTTCCCTTCCATCTGGTCGAACGGAATGGTCTCCCCGTGTATCCTTCTTGCCTCTTCTGCACTGATCCGAAGGGTCTGAATGCATCTTGCGGTTTCCTTTGCTGCCTCACGTATCGTTTTGCTGCCCTCCCTTGCAATCGTCAACGCGTACTTTTCCTTATGGTTTTCAATGTAGTCTGCCGCTTTATGAATGACGTCCATCCGCTCATATACCGGCATGGCAGCCGCAATCTTGGCCCCTTCCCCGGCCTGTTCAATACAAGCCAGCATGTCTTCTTTGGAGGCCGCCGGGACCGAGTCTATGAAGCTGTTATCCTGAGGATCTCTTACCACAATCGTTCTTTCACGGTGCACCCATCTTCCGGCTAGATACATCTTTTGGCCAGCAACCTGAGTCGTCATCAACTTCCCCGCCTTTCTCAGTTTAAATGTTTACAAGTCTTCTTTCGCGATCAATGTTAATTAAATCGATTAACAAGGAGAAGCCTGTCTCCACCTTGCCCGCCCCTGCTCCGCTCAGCGTAACCGTTCCTAAAAGGTCACATTCGTAAGCAATGGCGTTCACAGCTCCGCTGATGGAAGCAAGCGGATCAGACATATCCACTTTTTCTGGGGCGATGGAAGCATCAACCTTCCCGTTTTCTTTACGGGCTTTTGCCAGCAGTTTCCACCTTTTCCCTTCGGCTTTTGCCTCCTCTATATCCTTCGGGGTAAGATTTGTGATACCGCGGCATGAAACTTCCTCTACCCGAAGAGGTTCATTCATCACATAGTTCGCGAGAATCGTAATCTTGTACCGAGCATCATAGCCTTCAACATCGCTGGTGGGATCAGCTTCTGCATACCCCAGCAGTTGTGCTTCTTTCAAGGCTTCATCATACGTAGCTCCCTCTTCTTCCATCTTGGTTAAGATAAAATTGGTCGTACCGTTTAAAATGGCGCGTATTTCCGTGATCTCGTTTCCTGCCAAAGCAGAAGCGGGCATCCTTAATGAAGGCGTTCCGCTCATGACGGTCCCTTCAAATCCCCAGTACACGCCTTCCTTTTTTGCCAGCTCAGAAAGCTCTTTATACGCAAGGGCAACCGGGCCCTTATTGGTCATGACCACATTTTTTTTCGCTAGGAATGCCGTTCGGCAATGATCGATCGCAGGCTGTCCTGTCCGGACATCGGTATATGAAACCTCAATAACCGTATCCGCGTTGGTTTCACGTATCGTTTTCAGGCTGTCCCAACCGGTTACGAGGCCAGGGGACGGCGGATAGTTTTCCAGATTTCCCGTCTCCTGCAGCACTTGTAAAACCGTATCGATGTCCAGTCCGTTCGGATGATAGATTGCACCTTTATTAAAATCTGAGATGGCCACAATTTCCGCTTCAAAATGCTCGTTGGCCTTTAAATCTTCATGCTTGTCCCTCAGAATTTCAGCCAATCCCTGTCCGACTGTTCCAAATCCAATAAAAGCAAGTTTATGTCCCATAGGTCTCTACCTCCACCTTTTCACGGCTTGGCAGGAATACCTCGCCTTTTAAATACTTTAATGCTGTCTGTGTCAGAATTGCTGTCCCGATCGGCAGGCAGTTTTCATTTATATCAAAAAACGGAGTGTGCAATTCTCTCTGATCTTGTCCTTGCTCGGAACATCCCAGAAAGAACATGGCACCAGGAACTTTTTGTGTTACATATCCAAAATCTTCTCCGCCCATTCCAAACGGGCCTCTTTTAATCGTAATTTCGGGATACAGCTCTCTTGCCGCCTCCATAAACCACTTGTTGATCATTTTATGATTGTTCAGCGCAGGTTCGCCCCGGTCCACTTTGAACGAGTAATCCCCGCCTAGTGAATGAACAATGGAAAACGCCTTTTCCAATTCTGAGGCGAGCAAGCCGCGTACTTCAGGTGTATAGCTGCGAATCGTTCCTGTTATGGATACCTCGGTAGGAATGATATTGCTTGCCGAACCCGCATGGATCTCCCCAATGCTGATCACGGCTGAATCCATTGCAGAGACTTTCCGTGCCACAATGCCATGAAGGGCCTGCATGACCGGTCCCAGCATCCAAATAGGATCGGTTCCCTGCTCAGGATAAGCACCGTGCCCTCCTGTTCCATAAATTTTTCCCTGGAACACATCAACATTGGCCATGCTGTACCCATCGTTCACTTGAATGGCACCAGCCGGAAGCCACGGGCACATATGGAGCGCAATGGCGGCATCTGCTTCATCATAAACTCCTGCCTGAACCATATAAGGAGAACCTGACAGACCTTGTTCATCAATGCTTTCTTCTGCCGGCTGAAACATAAATTTTACCTTGCCCTGTATTTCTTCCCGTTTAAATGCATCTGCCAGAAGGCTGGCAACCCCAAGCAGGATGGAAGTATGAGCATCATGTCCGCAGGCATGCATCACACCATCGTTCCGTGATTTGTAACTCAATTCGTTTTTCTCATGAATGGGCAAGGCATCCATGTCTGCGCGGATGGCGATGACCGGTCCTTCCCCCGAGGAAAGGGTTCCAACAACTCCAGTCGGAACCCCCACTCCGATCTCCGTTTTCATTCCGGGAATCCGTCTTAATGTTTCCGCCACCAGGCTTGACGTTTCAAATTCCTGAAAACTGAGTTCAGGGTTTTGATGGATCTGCCGCCTCCATGCGATCAAATTTTCATTCAACTCTTTTACCGAAGCAGCAACAAACTGATGATTTGCCATTTGTCATTCATCTCCTCAAACACACTGGCTATCTCTTAGACCTTTAAAGCACTTTCCACATGTTGAAAAGCCTGTTCAAAGTCCGCAATAATATCTTCGATGTCTTCTATGCCGCAGGAGATGCGGATCAATCCTTCAGGAATTCCCATCGCCGCCCGTTCTTCCGGTGTACATTCCACGTGGCTTGTGGTACGTGCTGGCCCGACCGTTGTTTCCACAGCGCCGAGATTGGCCGCACGGTTCGCAAATTGCAATTTTGGAAGCAGGTCCCTGACCGTTTCGACGCCTCCTTTTACCGCAAAGCTGAGCATTCCGCCAAATCCCTTCATCTGCTTTTTCGCAATTTCATGGTTTGGATGGGTCTCAAGCCCTGGATAGTAGACTCCTTCTACTAATTCTTGTGTTTGCAGGAACTTAGCAAGCGCCATTGCATTTTCACTTTGCTGACGTACACGCAGATGAAGGGTCTTCATCCCCCTCAAGAGGAGGTACGCCGCCATCGGATCCATCGTAGCTCCGTTTATTTCACGGAAATGGTAGATTTTTTCCACCAATTCTTCCGACCCGCAGACTACTCCTCCAAGCGCATCCGCATGTCCTCCCAAGAATTTGGTCGCACTATGGATGACTAAATCTGCTCCGAGGGCGAGCGGATTCTGGTTGATTGGTGTTCCGAACGTATTGTCTACCACCACTAACGCACCAGCTTCACGGCCAGCTTTCGCCATCCTCTCAATGTCTGTAATTTTAACCGTTGGATTGGTTGGTGTTTCCAAATAAAGAATGCTGCAGCCTTTTGCTACTTCTCTTTCAATCTGTTCATGGTTGCCGGTTTCACATAACACAACCTCGACCTGCTGGCGGGGGAGGAACTCGGTAAATATTTTGTTTGTTCCGCCATAGGTATCTTTGATGGAGACGATTCGGTCACCAGGCACTAAAAAAGTAGAAAGTGTATTGCTGATCGCAGCCATTCCTGTTGAAAAACTCGTAGCCGCTTCGGCTCCTTCGAGAATTTTTACTTTATCTTCAAAAGCCTGGACCGTCGGATTTGTGTTTCGTCCGTAAATATGCCCTTTTTTCTTGCCGATCGCAACATCATACCATTCATCCATATCGTCGTAGCCATACGCCACACTAAGAACGACCGGCACCTGAGTCGCCCCGTGCACCAAATACTCTTTTTCTCCTGCCCATACGGACTTCGTTCCTGTTTTTATGTTGTGGTTTGCCATGTGATCACTCCTCGTTAATTTTTAAAGCTGGTACTTTGTCTTCTATTTTCAAACCAAGTCCTCGTTGCACCATTTCTTGAAAAGCGAACAAGGCGATGGCGGTATCCTGTACTCCTGTTCCGGTTAAATCACAAACCGTAATCTGTTCCTCATGCTGCCTGCCCTCTGCCTTTTTTGAAGTGAGCTCGCCGAGTTCAACGATGGGGTGTTTACGGGATAACAGTCCTTGATCAAATGCATGATGAAGTTCGCCTAACCGCTCACATTGGGCGATGGTGTCGCAAACAAGCCTGCCAGCCTGTGCCAATACTTCAGCTTCGAGTTCCTGCTTATGCTCCGCGTCCGATCCCATCGCTGTAATATGAATTCCGGGATGGAGCCATTCCGCTTTGATCACCGGGTCCTTGGCCGGCGTTGTCGTAATGACGGTATCGCTGTTGCGTACGACTGTCTCTGCGCTATCGACCACTTTAACCTCAATCCCAAGCTCAGCTGACATTTCCTCTGCGTACACCTTGGCCCTTTCCTCTGACCGTCCAAAAATGAGCACCTCTTGAAAATCCCTTACGAGCCGCAGGGCTTTTACCTGGTATCTCGCCTGGCTTCCTGTGCCGATCACGCCCACGGTTTGTATTTTCTTTCTTGATAAATATTTGGCAGCAATGGCCCCCGCGGCAGCCGTACGAATGTCGGTAAGATAACCGTTATCCAGCAGGATTGCCTGCGGTACGCCTGTTTTTGCACTGATGAGCATCATCAATCCGCTTCCGCTCGGGAGGCCGATCTTGTAATTGTTAAAAAATCCAGAGGACACTTTAATCGCAAACATGCCTTTCCCTTCGACATAGGCGGTTTTCACGTCCACTTCTCCGTTCTGGTCGTGAACATCGACCCTCATGATGGGAGGCATGGTTACTCTATGCTCTGCAAGATTCGTAAAACCATCCTCGACCACGGATAGAGCTTCAAGATTTAGTGAAACGTGCTGCCTCAATTCATGTTCTGTAAAAATAAACATCCTGTTCTTTCACTCCCTTCATGTTCGTTCCAATACACCGTCCCTGATAACAAGCTGTCTTGGCAGTGAAGCAAAGGTCTCGCAGCCGTTATCTGTCACCCGGAAAGATTCGCTGGCTTCAAATCCGTATTGGTCCAGCCAGATTCCGGGGATCAGGTGGAAGGTCATATTCGGCTGCAGAATGGTTCTGTCTCCCTTTCGGATGCTCGCCGTGTGCTCTCCCCAGTCTGGAGGATAATTTAGTCCCATCGCATAGCCGAGACGAGATTCTTTAACGATGCCGCTTTTATGTATCGTCTTTCTCCACGTCTCTTCAATTTCTTCACAGGCAATTCCCGGCTTGATCATGTCCAGGCATGCGTTCAGTCCTTCAACAACAACATCGGATAGAGCTTTGAGCCCGTCGGATGGCGGCCCGATATTTACTGTTCTCGCCAGCGGCGAATGATACCGTCTGTAGCAGCCTGCCAGTTCCAAAATGACGGAGTCTCCTTTTTTATACCTGTCATCCGTCCAGGTTAAGTGTGGGGTAGACGTTTTTTCTCCTGAAGGCAGAAGGGGCACAATAGCCGGATAGTCACCACCGAAGTTTTCGGTCCCTTTGATCTGGGTATGAAAGATCTCGGCGGCCACATCGCATTCCCTGACGCCTTCACCGATGAGCCCGATTCCTTTCATCATGGCTTTTTCCACAATTTCAGCCGCGCGTTTCATATACGTAATTTCGGCATCTGATTTTACGAGGCGTACCCAGTTCACTAATAAAGTAGCATCCTTAAATGAAGCGTTGGGCAGACCCTTCTTTAGCTGTTCATAACATTTTGCCGTAAAATAATAATTGTCCATCTCCACACCGATTGAACGCTTGTCCTGCCCGATCTGCTTTAGGATATCGGCAACAAAATCCATCGGATGCAGCGTGGCCGATTGGACGTAATCATCTGGATAAGGGATCAGGTTCTCATGGTATAGCCATGACGTCGCTTTTGCTCCATTGGCATCCTGGCCGCGGCCGATCCAGATCGGCTGATCTTCGTCATTAATGACGATCAGCATCTGATGGACATAGAACGACCATCCATCATATCCGGACAAATAGTTCATATTGGCCGGGTCAGTAATCAGGAGGACTTCTATCCCTTTCTCTGCCATGCTTTTTTTCGTTTTATAAATTCTTTCCTGATATTCGGTTGTCCCAAATGACATAGGACCTTCCCTCCTGTTTTCAAGTATTATTAGAATTTTATGAATAATTAATTTATAAACTCAGTATAGAATATCAGTCATCGTTTCATCATCTGCAAAACTGTATGAAGTTTTTGTAAAAGTTTTAGTCAAATTATCAGAATAGTTGGCACAATAAAAAAAGGGCTGTCGAAATTAGACGAGCCCTTAAGGAATGTTAAATGATCTTGGAAAGTACATATTCGTATGCTTCCAGTGTCCGGTGGATCTCTTTTTCTCCATGAACAGTGGACATGCTGTACCGATTCATCGGTTTGGTATAAATCCCTTGGGTCAGCAAAGAGAAATCCAATTCTTTTCTCATGGGAAAATTCAATTGTTGAAAATCACGGTAATTCCGTATACGTTCTTGTTCTGTTATCACCACATTAAATATGGCTCCAAGCCCAATGGTGTGCATCCCGATTCCTCGTTCTTCAAACAGCTTTTTGATCCCATTTTTTAGTTGGGTTGTCGTGGACAATACATGCTCCATTTTCTGTTCTAGAACTTGTATGGTAGCAAGACCAGCTGCCAATATCGTCGGATGGCCATTATACGTGCCGCTGTGAAAAAGAACGTCCTTCGCACTGGAGTTCTTGCTTTGGCTGCTGTCGAAAACATCGGAAGAAGCGGACGGGGCACTGACCATCAGTCTTTCTTTTTTTCCTCCCAGGATGCCAACGGGGAAACCGCCCCCCACTACTTTCCCAAGCTTTGTTAT
Organism: Fictibacillus sp. NRS-1165; assembly: GCF_050468105.1. Classification (NCBI taxonomy): domain Bacteria; kingdom Bacillati; phylum Bacillota; class Bacilli; order Caryophanales; family Fictibacillaceae; genus Fictibacillus; species Fictibacillus sp. NRS-1165. Next base: position 68,695 of record NZ_JBDPNU010000009.1, on the reverse strand, counting down.
GTCTGGCTTTATGTTATAAACAGACTGTGCTCCGCCGAGCCCCAGTCGGAAGCCCGTTTTAACTTCATCAAAAATCAGCAGAATCCCCAGCTCTTCTGTAATTTTCCGTAAGCCGTCCATAAAGGATTGTTCAGCAGGTATAAATCCGCCTTGAACAGGCTCCATCATAACAGCTGCAATCTCATCTTTTCTTTTGATTAAGATGTCTGAAACGGCCTCCAGATCATTAAACGGCAGGATTATGGTGTGTTCTTGATGATAGGGATCAACCCCTTTCGATTCTATGACAGCTGCAGGTTCATGAACCGGTCCGGCTTCAGCTAATGAGGGATTGACGCTTAACAGAACCTGATCATAACCACCATGGTAATGTCCTTCAAACTTTGCAATTTTATATTTTCCGATGTAAGCATAGGCCATCCGAAGTGCCAATAGCGTTGCTTCGGTCCCCGAATTGGTGTATCGGATCATTTCTATACTGGGGTATAATTCCATGATTTTCTTTCCCATTTCCAGCTCCAGCTGATGCGGAGTGCCAAATAGGAATGTTCCGCTTCCCTTCATTTGCGCCTGAATAGCATGAATGACCTCCGGGTGGCCATGCCCAAGCATTAAAGCAACATACGACAGCAGATAGTCAATGTATTCATTCCCGTCGAGATCATATAGATAAGGACCGCTCGCTTTGCCCATAATGATCGGATAAGGAGCATAAGACTTAATATTTGCCGTAACTCGCCGGGCATGATCTGCTTGGCTGTTGACATGAATTCTCGGGATTTCGGGGTTTTCGTCATATAGTCTGACAATGAATCGTTCACTTTTCTCATCTCCAAAATAGGTATGGTCTTTATGTGAAATTCTTTTTTCATTTTATCGCATAATTTGAAATAAATGAACCAGAAATATCGAAATTATGAAATTTATATTTCATAACTGCCGGAAAAGATGTAATATGCAGCCCATTCGTTTATGATGAAGATAGGATTCATTAAATAACAGCCCAAAAGGAACTGAGAGATGGAACAAGATAACGTTTATAAAGTGATTGCAGAAAAAATGCCGAAAATGAGCAAGTCACAGGAAAAAATCGCTGATTATATTCTCCAACATCAAAATACGGTCCCTTTTCTTACAGTGGCAAAGTTGGCAAAGGAGGCTGGGGTCAGTGAAGCGACTGTCGTCAGATTTGCCGTTTTCCTTGGATATGCTGGTTTTCCCGATCTTCAACAGCACTTGCAAAACTCCGTTCAGCAGCAGCTGACTACGATCGAAAGACTCAAAATGTCTTCAGAAGTATATAAGACAGATGATCAGGCAGCTTATGATATTTTTCAGGACGATATAGCCAATATCAAATCTACAATGGAAAATCTCGATCTGAAATCATTAAAGAACGCCGCCGCCTATCTGCTGAATGGTGAACGCATTTACATTTGCGCCAATAGAAGTGCTGCTGCTCTGGGAAATTTTTTGCACTATTATTTGAACCTTCTCCTGGACCATGCAGAGATGGCAAACACCAAAGAAATGCTTCCTGAACAAATCTATCAGCTGAGCGAGAAAGACGTTGTCGTCGGAATCAGTTTTTCCCGCTATACGACAAGCACCATCAATATGGTAGCCTTTGCAAAGGAACAGGGAGCAAAAACGATCGTGATCACCGATACTCTTTATTCACCCCTTATCCCTCATGCGGATGTAATACTGTTAGCTTCTAGTCAGCTTCCCGCCTTTTTTGATTCTTTTGTCGGTCCGTTGAGTCTGATTAATAGCCTGATTGCCTACATTGGAAGGGAAAGGATGGATGACGCGCAGGAACGTCTGAAAAAACTTGAGGATGTATGGGAAAGGTTCGAGGTCTTTCATAAAAAAGATAATAAATAACAAAAAACAAAGACCTTGTACCAAGTCTTTGTTTTTTTATTGTTTGGCTGGCCTGCCGTTTACTTTTCACAGGATTGAGCTGGCTTCCGGCAATCCCAGCTTCCATGTTTTAATGCTGAGATCCAATAAAAATAAATCATCCGTGTCGATCAAGGAAAGCCCAGTCAGAGTCTCTATTTTACGCAGCCTGTACAACAGGGATTGCCTGTGAAGATTTAGCAGGCGAGCGGTCTGGCTCACATTTCCGTGGCATTCATTGTAGGTGGTGAATGTACCGATAAGATCCATGGTGCGCTGCTGGTCATATTGAATAAGCGGCTCGATGGCTGATACGATGATCTCTTTCATTTCTTTGTTCTGTGCGAGCGTCAACAATACCCGGTCAACCTTTGTGTTCTCATACAGTACCCGGTGTCCTGCTCCCTTCTTATTTCTTCCAATCTGCAGAGCTGTCTTTGCCTGGTCAAATCCTTTTTTAAACCCTGCAACCTCCTCCTGATGAGCACCAATTCCCCATGAAATAATGACATCAGGCAGCAGATTCCTGAGACGCCTCTCAACCAGATCCAAAAAGTGATGCGCCGGGTTCTCATGGCTTGTCATTTCTACAAAGAGGATAAGTTTTTCTCCTTGATAGGTCATCATGACTTCTTTTTTAAGAGATTGGGCCGCATAATTAATTTCTTCCTCAATGTAACGGATCATGCTGTCAAGCCAGTGAGCATACGAATCATAGTGCTGTTTTCTTTTTTTAAACAGCAGTTCCAGGTTCTCAGGATAGCCGGCGATACATATATAAGAGAGCTTGAGATTAAATCCGAGCAATTTTGCTCTGGATTCTGCTTGCTCGCGCGATGAGAACTCTCCCTTTGCCAATTCCTGAACAAAATCACTGCGAAGACGCATCTCTGTTTCTTCTATGGCGTTTTGCCGAGACAGCCAAAGCGCGATCGTAGTAGCTGCATGTTCGAGCACGTTCACCCGGTACTGATTTAAAAAGTCCTCGATCAAATCATTCGGGGGCAGAACAAATAAATATCCTTGTATATCTCCTGAAGCCTTTAGTATTGGCAATTGGACAATGGTCTGACCATCCCTTTCAATGAGATGGAACTTTTGATACATCGGATCCTGTGGCAGAACAGCGTGTTCAGTGGAGATGCAATCTTTAAGATCATAGAATTTCCATCTGTCATCAGGCTCGTACGTCTCAGACCTGTCCTGGACGACTCCAGCTCTGTCCGTAATAACGAGAGGACAGCCAATATGTTTTTGAATAAAACCGGATATTTCATTAAGACTTGTTTCCTTTAAAATCAATTGAAGGAGTTCCTGCTGAACTCTTTCAGACTTTTCCCGGTCTTTATACTGCATGTCATTGAGCGCGTGAAGTACATCTTCAATGATTGTAGCAAAACGGATTTCCCATGGAATTTCAATAATGATAAAATTATGCTTTTCCGCCATCTCTATCACTTCTTTGGGCACATCATATATGTACCGCCCCAAAGCAATAATAAGTGCTGAAGCTTTCGATTGAATGATATCCTCAACGAATTTTTTGAATAACAATACATCATGGCCGCACCCAATGGCTGTGCTCAGAACCACTTCATTTTTGCGGACAAAATTTTCTACAGGCATCTCAATAGCAGAAATCCATTGAACATAACGCTCATTCAGGATATGGCCGCCCGTTCGTACCCGGGCATTTTTCATGATCTCAAAGTTTAGTATATCTCCTACTGACAACCTCATATGAACCCTCCTGACCGCAAGATATTTCTGATTAAATTATACATATTGTTAAATATAGCACACCATCATATTGGAGGTTTTTCCTATATTTTTTATCACAAAACGAAATCATCCTCTATATCTTGCGGAAAAGTGGAGAATTTTCAAGATGGTGAGTAGGAAGTAAGTACGTGCTGTATGACAGAAAGATCAACATTATGGCCTGTGATAATGACAGCAATGGCTCCTTCCTGATCTTCTATTTTATTTCCTAATAATGCCGCGATCCCAGTACCGGCCGCTCCCTCCATGATCATTCTATGATGATCCATCATAAAGGCCATGCTGTATGCGATCTCTTCTTCAGGAATTAATAAAACCTGGTCCATATACCTTTTCACCATTTCAAATGTATATTGATTGTTCAGCCCTATACCTCCAAGCAAGCTGTCTGCAAGAGTATCCTTTTCTGGTAAACTTAGGGGTTTTCCGGCTCTAAGGCTTTCGTACATTACAGCGGATTCTTCCATGGAGACCCCCGTTACCCGAATGCTCCTGTCATTTGACTTTAGAGCCATACCGATGCCGGATAGCAGCCCCCCTCCGGAAAGCGGCACGATCACATCTGATAAGGATGGTATATCCTCCAGCAATTCCAAACCGATGGTACCCTGTCCAGCGATAATATACGGATCATCGAATGGCTCAATCACGGTCAGCCCCTGCTCTTTTACTAATGCAAAGCATCTTTCGCCGGCCTCATCCTGGCTTTCTCCACACAACTCAATGGCCGCCCCCAATCTCTTGAGCGAATCGACTTTTGCTTTCGGCACCCGGTTGGATATACAGACAGTAGCCTCAATGCCCAGCTTTTTCGCTACACAGGCTACAGCCATTCCATGATTTCCAGTAGAATACGTTGTAATCCCTCTCTTTTTTTCTTCTTCACTTAAACTTAAAATTTTGTTCGCTGCCCCCCGGACTTTAAATGCCCCAGTATCATGAACGGTCTCCAGTTTAAGATAAACCGGCCGTCCTGTTCTTTCAGAAAGAACAAAGGATTCGACTGCAGGTGTTTTTTTAATAAGGGAACCGATTCTTTTTCTAGCTTCCCATATGTCTCGTATCGTTACTTCAGCTTGCCGGCTTGACGTTATATTGTTATTCATATTTGTACCCTCCTCCGGTGTCAATCCTACTTCGCATTATATAGTAAGAATATTCTGTAATCTACTATTAAAAGTGACTAGTGAACGAATGCAGTTTTCATACAAAATGACATCAAAAAAGCCGCCGGGTACTCCTCCGGCAGCTTATAGATTATTTCCCTTCTAGGACGACAGCACTCAATGCAGGTACACTTATTTTATTACCGAGCAAAACACCTAGTGATTTGTTTCCGGCATTTTCGCCGTTTACAAGTACCTTCCAAGGGCCTGCTGCCGGGAGAGAAATCGTTTGAGCGTTAACATTGGCGTTATACACGACAACCAGATCCTTGGCTCTGTCTTTGTTCGCATGGCCTTTAAGTTCATAGGCGACAGTATTCTTTGGAGCCGGCAGGAAGGATAAATGGCTCCGGATATCCTGTGCCGTTCTCATACGAAAAGCCGGATGGCTCTTGCGAAGCTTGATCAAGCCTTTCATGTAATTGACTTCCTTGCCGAAGTCGGCACGGCGCTGCCAGTCGAGCTGGTTCACTGAATCAGGGGACTGATAGCTGTTATGATCGCCGCCTTTCGTTCTCATGAACTCCTGTCCGGCATGAAGGAACGTAACGCCCTGTGAAGTCAGTATGATGGAAGACGCCAGTTCGTGCATCTTTTTACGTGCCTCGATGGAGCTGTCAGGATTGGTCAGCTGCAGTTTGTCCCATAAGGTGTGGTTATCATGCGCTTCCACATACGTGATCACTTGCTGCGGATCCTTATAACTCGCCATGGTGCTTGGGTAATCGATGCCTGCTTTAACGCCTTCCTTAATGGTATCCCCGGTACTTGGTTTGCCGTTCACAAATCCTTTATCTGTATCATTGAACACACTGCCTTTAAGCCCGTCACGGATATTGTCATTGAAATGCGCAATCCCTGGCATTTTTCCGGCATTCTTCTGGTTCGCTTTGGCTGCTGGATCAATCGGTGTGTTGAGGTCCCACCCTTCACCAAGCACAATCATCGAAGGATCGATTTTGTTTAATGCTTTTCTGACTTCGTTCATCGTTTCAACGTCATGGATCCCCATCAAGTCAAAGCGAAAGCCATCCAGATTGTATTCTTTCGCCCAATAGCTCACTGAATCTACGATGAATTTGCGCATCATCTTCCGTTCTGAAGCTGTATCGTTTCCTACACCAGTACCGTTCGCCAAAGTTCCGTCTTCGTTGTAGCGGAAATAGTAACCCGGTACAAGCTTCTGGAAGTTGGACTCCCCGGCCGAATACATATGGTTATAAACGACGTCCATGATCACGCGGAGATTGTTATGGTGCAGCGTGTTCACCATCTGCTTCATCTCTCTGATCCTGACGGCGGGCTTGTAAGGATCCGTAGAATAGGAACCTTCTGGTGCATTATAGTTCTTCGGATCATAGCCCCAGTTGAATTGCGGTATATCGAGTTTCGTTTCATCGACTGAGTTGTAGTCAAAGACCGGCAGCAGCTGAACATGCGTAACCCCGAGGTCTTTAATATGGTTTAGTCCGGTCTTTACCCCTTTTGGACCTCTTGTTTTTTCTTCAGCAACCCCCAGGAATTTTCCTTTATGCTGGATGCCGCTCTTCGGATGCATGGAGAGGTCTCTGACATGTAGCTCGTAGATGATCGCATCTTCAGGAGTGAGGGCTTTCATTCGTTTGCGAAAATGCCTCGGATCCGTTTCATCCAAATCGATCACTGTCCCCTTGTTTCCGTTAACAGTAACGGCACGGGCATAGGGATCCACCGCTTCATTCCACTGGTCGCCGATCTTCACTTTGTACGTATAGATCAGTCCCTCTTGATTTCCTTTTAGTGCAGTCACCCAGGTCCCGCGCTCAGACTTCTTCATCGGCAGCTCGGTGCCATTTTCGCCATGCCAGGTTTTATACGTAACCAGCCTAGCTTCACTGGCGGTTGGCGCCCAAAGCCTGAAACTCGTTTCTTTTTTCGAATACGTGTTTCCTAGATCATTTCCGCTGTAAAAAAACTGCTGATCAAACTCTGGTGTTCGGACGACTTTACCTGTCTGTACAACAGCCTCTCCGAAATCGTCCTTAGCAATCTTGTAAACTTTTGTGAGATCCAGATTCCTTGCCGTAATGACCTTCACCTTGTTCGTAAACTCACCGGCTTTGCTGTCAAAAGGAACCACTTCTTTTATGTCCGCTCCTCCTGAAAGTGATAAGCCGTGATTCTTAACATTAAACGGAAAGTTCGTTTCAAAAGTAATTTCGTTAAACCCGTCGATGCTTGCTCTTACAATCGTCGGTGCACGGTCGACCAAATCCTTGTCATAGTAAATGCGCTCCTGCCCTTGTGCGATCCATATTTCAGCAGAACCGTCTTCTTTAAACTTCGTCACATAACGGTCTCCGAATTCTTTGTCGGCCCACTCGTTTCCAGGAACGCTTTTCCTTACGATCAAACCGATTTTGTGAACGTCCTTTAAGTTTTTCATCTGAATGTTGGCTACTTTTCCGAAATCATCTTCATCAGTGAATGGAACGGATTTTCCTTCAGCGTTCTCCGGCCAGGTCCATAAGTTCCAGCCTTCATATTGGTCGTCATAGCGAAAGTAGTGAACCTTCACATTGATATTTTCATAGGAAGGCAGATCACGGTACTCTCCATCCGGCGGCTCTGTATAGGTGTTTCCATCCCCGGCCTTTACCCAGACTTCCCCTTCTCCGGCCGCAATATCGATAAAACGATCCCCGCCATCCTTTTCCCAGCTGTCAGTTCTAACGATAAAGCCGACTTTCTTATAGGCACCGCTAAGTTCGATTTCAGCTACTTTTCCAAACTTGTCCTCTCCGGTAAACGGATAGGCTTTTCCTTCTCCTCCTTCAGGGAAGACCCATAGATTCCAATCCTTCGTATTGTCCTTTGCTGCTTGATAGTGTATGGTGACTTTCGTTTTTCCACCTGCTGCCGTCTCCGCAAACGATTGCACAGAATGGAAAGAAAAAAGCCCGCCGATCACCAATGCAATCATTGAGAGTAACGCCGTAAACCGTTTGAGCGATGCCGACTTCATTCCTTATCCTCCCTTAAACATAGAAAATGAGATTTCAACCATAACTTTACCATGATAAAGGAGCAAATGAAAGCGTTTGCATTAACTTGTTTCATAGATAGGAAAAAAGTCTGATTCCTGAATAAAAACGGATTAGGGGCTAGCCTAATCCGTTTCGGATGCTGCATTTTTCAGCAACTCGCGGTAATAATTCACTTGATCAGGAAACAGAGTGATCTCTTTCTTCCCTGTTTCGCTGACCGCATACAGCCCCCTGGCAATTTTCTCGTACCATCCGTAATAATTTTTGTTTAGGATCGGCAGCGTTTTTTCGCCTGTCCCCAGCTTCCTCAGTGCTCTTGGGGATAACGGTCCGAACTGTTCCAGCAGGAAGGCAATCTGGATACAATTTTCTTTGTAGGCGGTCATGAGCTTCGTTTTGCTGCTGCCTCCAACGTTGTAATCACCGTTTCTTCCTTTGATTTCTTCCAATAGCTTTACTCTTTTTTTCTTATAGCCCTGCTTGCTTTTTACCCGATCAAAAGCACCAGGTGAAAGAACGGGCTCCACAACCGGGCCGCTCTTTGGAAACGAAACGAGGAGCAGGCCGAGCTCCAGCCTTCTGATCAGGTGAAGGATATCCTGCCACTTTTTTGATCTCCTGTTATTCTTCGGCTTCGGAATGGCGATATAGACGAGATCAGTCAGCCTCTGCCTATTCACGGCCTGAACAAGAAGATCAACATTCAGATTAAGCTTCAATTCTACAAGGATCAGCTCCTCTTCCTTTACCACAGCGATGTCACAGTGGTTGACCTCACCATACACTTCAAACCCTTTTTCCATAAAAAAATCCCTGACTGGTTCATACAAGTCTGTTTCGTAACGTTTTTCACTCTTGTTCTTCATGAAAACCCTCTGCCTGTCTATTAGTTACCTTTAATGCTAACACAAAAAAGGGTGCAGTGCGGATCAAGTGCCTTGCTAAGGAATAGCTGGGGCTTTTGTCACATGAATCTTCTCACCACTTCTCCAACTAAACATATTCTGTAATTACCATCACCATGGGCATATGCCCCTTAAAGGAATATGGAACGATGAAGGGAGAGAAGAGAATGGGCGTTGAACTTGCAGCGCTTCATTGGATTTATGTCGTGTTCATCTTTTTAATTATTGGCTTTATGGTATTAAGACGGGATACGACTCTGGTCTGTATCATTGGAATCTTCTTAATTGCCATAACCGCTACCGGCTCGTTAAGCGCTTCAGTAAGCAGCATCTTCAACAGCTTTGTCTATGCCATTACCGAGCTGCTCTCAACCATCCTGGTCATCTCCATTATCGTAGCGATGAGCAAGACGCTGACGGCTACCGGCATCAATGATGTGATGATCTCACCTTTTTCAAAGCTGATACGGACTCCGGCTCTCGCTTACTGGACCATCGGCATTCTCATGATGGTCATCTCCTGGTTTTTCTGGCCATCTCCTGCCGTTGCTTTAATGGGAGCGGTTCTACTGCCGGTTGCCATCCGAGCAGGTTTGCCGGCGCTTGGCGTAGCGATGGCGATGAACCTGTTTGGCCATGGTATTGCCCTTTCAGGCGATTATGTCATCCAGGCTGCTCCTAAACTGACTGCGGATGCGGCGGGACTCCCGGTCAGCCAGGTTATTCAAGCGAGCATCCCGCTCGTGGCTGTGATGGGAGTGGTAACGACCCTAGCCGCTTTCTACTTTTTAAAACGGGATTTAAAATCCGGGAGAATAACCGCAACGACTGGATTGTCTTCAGTCGCAGAGCCGAAGGAACGGCTCCAAAGTCAAAGCAACCTTCTTTCTGACGGCCAAAAACGCTTATTTGCTCTGCTGATTCCTCTGTTGTTTGCTCTGGATGTTGCAGCCATGTATATCCTTCATCTTCAAGGTGGTGATGCAACCGCACTGATCGGCGGCACTTCGGTGTTCATTCTCTTGCTCATCACGATGGCGAGCCACAAGTACGAAGGATTGGAAAAAACCACAAGCTATCTGATTGAAGGTTTCCAGTTCGGTTTTAAAGTGTTTGGCCCTGTAATTCCAATCGCAGCCTTCTTTTACCTGGGAGATGCCGGCTTTACAAAAATCATTGGTGATTTTCTCCCAAAAGGTTCTCATGGAATCGTCAATGACTTAGGTGTCGCGCTTGCTTCAGTCGTGCCCCTAAGCAATGAGGTCGGCGCTGTTACCTTAACGGTTGTGGGATCCATCACCGGACTCGACGGCTCAGGTTTTTCAGGCATTTCACTGGCCGGCTCGATTGCTGCTTTATTCGCGCACTCGATCGGTGCAGGAGCCGCAACACTTACCGCCTTGGGGCAGATTTCGGCCATCTGGGTAGGAGGCGGCACTTTAATCCCGTGGGCACTGATTCCTGCTGCAGCCATCTGCGGTGTTGATCCTTTTGAACTGGCAAGGCGTAATCTTTTGCCGGTTGTCATCGGTCTCGCAGTTACCACCATTGTCGCTATGTTTATCATCTGATCAGTAAGGGAGATACTTACAGTATAACGCTGTGAGATCTTCTTTTTTTCTGGCTCCCCCCCTATCATTTCACTTTTTGTCTCATATCCGTTATAATGCGCACCAAGGATGTTTTGAAAGGAGTGGAATGATGAAAAAAATCATTTCGATATTAATGGTGTGTTTATTGGCCGTGGCATTAACGGCTTGTGGATCAAATGATAAAGAGAAAAAGGCTTCGGACAACGATAAAACGAAAACGTCCGAAGCTCAGAAAAAGCAAGAAGAACAGATGAAGGAAATGCAAAAAAAGCTTGAAGCACAAAAAGTGGCCAATGGTAAGGTGGTCGCGACAGTAAATAATGACAAGATCATCGGCAAAGATTACAACCAGGCGCTTTCTTCCTCTCAAATGCAGATGCAGCAGATGGGACAAGACCCTTCTTCAAAAGAAGCATCAAAACAGATCAAGAGCCAGACCATTGAAAGCTTGATCGGGCAATCACTGATCATGCAGGATGCGAAGAAGAAAGGCTATAAAGCATCTTCAGCTGAGGTGAACAAAGAGCTCGAAAAAACGAAGAAGCAATATAAAGGCGAGAAGAACTTTACTAAAGCCTTAAAGCAGGCGAAGCTAACGGAATCTGAATTAAAAGATCAGATCACAGATGGCATTACTTCTCAAAAATATATCGATAAAGAAGTACCTGCCGATACAGTGACAGACAAAGAGATTCAGGATTACTATAACCAGTACGCAAAACAAGGTACAGGCAAAGGACAGAAGCCTCCAAAACTGGAAGAAGTAAAGCCCCAGATCAAGCAGCAGCTTGAACAGCAAAAAAAGCAGGAGAAATTGATGAGCCACGTTAAAGAGCTTAAGAAAAATGCAAAGATTGATATTAAAATCTAACGATGATTTGGAGGGATGACATTATGTCATCCCTTTTTGTTGCGGATTCGGCTGATCGATTTCTTTTCACATATTTGTTTGAGATAATCTCAGGATTTTGAACCAAGTGAAGCGCCTGAAAAGCAGATGGGAAAAAGCCTGCTTTTACTCGATGCTTTTCAGAAGCGCTTCATTCTTTCTAAAAAAGTAACAACTTATCCCTCTTCCATTCATATAGTTGAAAAGACAAGCTCATGGAGGTGGGATTCTTGAAAATACTATATCTTCCAAAAAAGTGGATACTGGCCATTATCCTATTTATTTGTCTCGGGATGGGAACGTGGTATGTGGTTAAACCGGAAGCGGTAGAGACGGCGGGTTCACCAGCTGCTTCAAAACGGCTGGTCATCAACATGGTTACTGGAGAATTTAAGTCCCAACTCGAAAATGGCAAAGAAATTGAGGCTTACAGGTGGGATCCCGGGACGATTCATATCCCGTATGATCAGCCGGTGACCTTAAGCATTTATGGCGTAAACGGCAAAGAGCATCCGTTTTTTATTGAAGGAACAGATGTGAAAGGAACGGTAGTGAAAGGAAAAGAAACCGTGCTGCATCTGCGGTTTAAAAAACAAGGCATCTACCGATTAATCTGCAAAACTCATTCGGATATCTCACACAACGGACCAATGATCGCCTATCTTGTGGTGGATTGAACAAGATGAAAAAAGCATGCTGATGTCTCCATCAGAATGCTTTTTTCATTAGAACTTCCTTTTTCTTTCCTTGCAGATCAAATCGATCCATCACGTTCTCCCTGCCCCTTCCAAAAATTAAAGCTAGCCGGAGGATCGGTCGACAGAGTGAATCGAGATCCGTCAAGATACAAGCGGTATTCCTTTATCGTTGTCTTCGCTTCTGAGTTGGACGGAGCCTGATTTGGCGTAATCCTCCAATCAGGGTAACCTTTACATGGAAGCCAGCTTCATCCACTCCTTCTGGTTTTTAGGAGTGGGTGCCATTAGTACAGAACGGACGTGGTTATCGCTCTATTCATCAGTTATATCGTTATTCAGTATGTGGTGTTTGGGCCGAAGCAGTCCGGCATCGTAACCGGTAAGCTGGAGAACCCTGAATTCCATACAGCCAGCTTTATCTATATTGCTACCGGTGCCATCGCACTCGCGGCTGGACCTTTTTAGTTCTTAAAGTCGAGCAGAAAAACGATTTCTGTCCACAGGATGCTTGGAAGGATTTATGCGTTTACCATTTTTCTCAGCGTCCCTGCCGGTATTTACTTGGCCTTCTACGCGACCGGAGGTATCAATCACTACTTTAGTTGGGGTGAAGCGAATTCGTGAACGGAAGGTAAAAAGCCATCAGGAATGGATGGTTCGCAGCTATGCCGTTACCCTCGTCTTCATCACGTTCCGGACCTTTCTGCCGCCGCTTCGATCATTGGTGCAGGCTTCACTGTTGGTTTTCCGCTGTCTGTTTTTTCTATCGGTGCTGGTGAATCTTTGGATTGCAGAGTGGTATTTGCGCAGGAAGAGATCGACATCAGTGAACGCCGTTTTAATCTATAAAGACTCTTTGTACAACTGATTAAGTTTTGCATAGTAATGATTGGCATGTTTATAAGAAAACTTGTTGGAATAGTAGATAGCCAGTTCCTCATACATTTCAATCAGATGTAAACGGTCCTGTATTTTTTCTAAGTATGGAATAGCCTTTTCTTCTATAAATTGTTGATATTCTTCCGTTTGTTCCAGATCATGCAATTTGTAATCCATTGTTTTTAGTCGAATAAAGCTAGGAGTAATATTTTCTTCCCCTGTAACTTTTAAGCCTTTTCTAATCCACTGTTTGGCTTCTCTTAGTTGTCTTTTCATGTAGTAGCTATAAGCAATCAGGCAGATGGTTAACGCCGTGTTTATCCCCCTCTTCTTTCGGAGGCTTTCTTTTAATACAGATATTGCCTCGTCATATTGTTCAACCTGGTAATAGGAATGTCCCATGTTGTGAAGGATGTTTGGCAGCATCGCTTTTAATGTGGGGTTAAAAGTTGCTGCATTTAACGCGACGAGGTAGTGGGATTTGGCCGCTTCAAAATCCTTCAATCGGCTATAGGCAATACCAAGTGTAATATGGCAATCCAGGCCTTTAGAATAATTGGCTTCTGCATTGAATGCTTCCAGTGCTGTTTTTGCGTAATAGAGAGCTTGAGAAAAATAACCCAACCTGCTGCTGATACTGGCTATTTGGTAAATTAAATCCGGTTCTAAAATGTTGAGCTTGCTTGCTAATAAGTAAGCTTTTTTATAAAAATGTAGTGCTGTTTTATAATTATCCGTTAAATATTCATAAAGGGCTCTGAACTGAAAAATATAAAACTCCATCTCAGTGGTATACATTTTTTTCATTTCAGTCAGCTTTTCGAGCTGTTCTTTTGCCTTATCCAAGTCCTCTATATACATAAAGTAGCGTGCTGAAAAAATTTGAAAAAGATTGACTAGACCAAGATCATTCAATTGGTTTACTTCGGTCTGAAGCTCTTCAAACTTCCTGTGTGCATCGTCTGCATTTCTGTACTTTATATCCTGATACCAGTCATAGATTTCTTTTTTCAGATTATTGACGACCTCTTCACTGACAATAGAGGTTTGGATGTCTAACCGTTCACACAACAACTGTAATATTTCAGGGCTAGCCGTTATGCTGTTGTTTTCTATCTTACTTAAGTATGAAACGGAACAGATTCCTTCACAGGCAGCTTTTTGGGTTAAGCCTTTTTTAATTCTGTAAAAATAGATTTTTTTGCCGTCGATCACGTGCTGCCTCCCCCTCACATCATTAAAGACAGAAAATATTTCTTTGTAAAAATTCTACCATATGTTTACCAATACACATATATGCTAGTGAGAGTTTAGTACATAAGAAGGTATAGTGCAGGAAACAGTGGTAGGATAAGAGAAATAAAAAATCGGATGAGGAAGGAATAAAATCAGGAGCAAATCACTAAATCTTTTTCATGGGATGTATAGAAAGCAGTTTCTGATAACAGTTTAACAGTTCATTCAGTTCATTTCCCCAGCTGACGGTCTCCTCGTTATGAAAACCTTTCTCCATCGCTGAATGAATTACTTCTGTTCTCTTATTCTCTATTAACTTTAGTAATTCCCTATTTAACGCTGGACTCATGCCGTTCACTCCTGATTGAATAAGATATTTCTATCCCCATCATAAATCAAAAAATAATCCAATAGTAGTAAAGACCGGCTTTCACAGGTTGAGAAATTTTATAAAAAACGAGCCGTTCTCTAGGTCATTTGGCGGGAAGTTTCTCAACCTCCTGCCGAAAAAGCAAAAACAGCGGCTCTTTGGAGGAGCCGCTGAGTTTATCCTTTGTATACATATAGAGCTTGGTCTTGATCAGGTCCAGAGCGAAGAGTGTTCTTTTCTTTGTTCGAGTTCCATTCACTCGACGGCACTTGATCACAATTTTTCTTGATCCAATCCGTCACCTTTTGGCTTCCGCGACCCATCGCCCCCTGTCTGCCGGAAACCAAGAAATATTTCACTTCGCCTGCTTTGGCCAATTTTTCCAGCTTCTTTGCCGTTAAGGCAGGATCACTGCCCGAAAAACCTCCCATTGCCATAACGGCATGCTTTGTATTTAAGATGATGGGAGCGGCTGACAGTGAGCTTTCCGTATCTGTCATCCGTCGCAACGTCCGATAGAACAGGGCAGCTGTCCGTTTCTTAAAAAACGTTTCCCCTTTCCTTGCCGTCCTCTTGGCATATACGACATCAAAGCCCTCTCTCCATTTATTGATCATGGCAGGGATCAATTCTGGAGGATCCTGCAGATCAGCATAAATAATGATGATCACAAAGAGAAGCTCATAATCGCTTCCTGTTGAATCCATGGCCGTTTTAAGCCGGTGGTACGTATGTTCAATAACCTCCTTTTCGTTGAATGCCAGGATCAAGACCGATAACATGCCGTTCATTGTTTCCATACTTCCTCTCATCCTCTCTGTCCGAAGCAACATTACAGCCAGTTTAAAAGGAGAAGCTTAACTCTTCCTTAAGATAGAAAAAAGAAAAAACCAGATTTCGATGAACAGAATCTGGTTTCTCTTATTTTTCATTGATGATGTGCACGGTAAGATGCAGATCATAGACCTACAGCCGGCTTAACTGGGATTTAAAATCCGAAGAAGAAAGGTCTAGTTTTAATTTTCATTCGATTTTTGAACAGCGAGGTCGTATTGTTCCTGAACCACCGAAAGTTATAATCAGTTATACTAAGAAAGAATTGAAAATTGGAAATCGGAGTGATCTTACCATGAAAAAAACAGTTGGTCTGCTTCTTCTTCTCTTTTTGTTCACGACAATTACGGCTTGTACAGGCCAATCGGACAAGGATGAGGCTTCCAAACAAAAACAAACCGTCAACTTAACGATTTCAGCTGCAGCCAGCCTTAAGGATGCCCTTACAGACCTGCAGCATACATACGAGAAAAAGCATCCATTCGTTAAGCTTCATTTCAATTTTGGCGCTTCGGGTACATTGCAGCAGCAAATCTCACAAGGGGCACCTGTCGATCTGTTCTTTTCTGCAGCCCAGGACAAGTTTCAGGCTCTTGTGAAGGATGGCAGTATTGAAAGAAAAGAGGGGGCAAATGTAGTAGGAAACGATTTAGTTCTGATTGTTCCAAAAGAATCTGAATCCAGTATAAAGACATTCAATGATTTAAAGAACAGCTCTGTTAAAAAGATCTCGATCGGGACGCCTGAAGCCGTGCCCGCCGGCCAATATGCACTGGAAACTTTTAAAAACATGAAGGTATGGGGAAAAGTGAAACCAAAGCTCATCTATGCAAAGGATGTACGTCAAGTCCTTTCCTATGTGGAAACGGGAAATGTTGATGCCGGGGTCGTTTATCGAACGGATGCTCTGGTTTCGAAAAAAGTGAGCATTGCAGCATCAGCCGATTCAGCCTCTCACAGTCCGATCGTTTATCCATTAGGAGTTATTAAGGATTCGAAACAAAAAGCAGAGGCAAAAAAACTGTACACATTTCTTAAGAGTGAGTCGTCCGTAAAGACTCTTGAAAAATACGGATTTAAAAAGATCCATTAAGAAAAGTATTCATAAAGAACAAGTCCTTTCCATACACATAGATAGTATGCCTCAGAACAGGAGGTGAAGAATTGCACGTTAAAGTGATTAACCGCAAAATTGCTGTTCATGAACTCGACATTATGGGGGTCAGTATTTCCTCCATCCTCTTGATTGGTGATGCAGAATCGATCTCATCCGGTTCAGCCTTTGATACTCCTCCTACCTCACTCGTTGTCGGTCCTTTGTTGACACCGGTTCAAGGTACACTTCAAAAGAAACCGCCCACTCCTGAAACTCCCGCACAAGCTGGAGCCGGTCCCGCTGTACCATTGACCCCTGCCCAAGCTGCCGGCCCGTCAACAACAAGCGGTGCCGCACCTAGTGCACAAGCGCCCTCTTCTGGCGGAGGAGCAGCCCCGACATAAGGAAAAACGTAAAGCCGATTCTCTCCCATAGAGAATCGGCTATTTTTTTGTTATTTTTTATTGATTCCCTTTTTTGACCCAATCCGCAACCGTCACTGTCCGTTTCGCCTGATGAATGACGGCATCCTTTACATCTTCCTTCATGTTTCCGTTTTGGTCTACCGTAACACTGGTTCCATATGGATTTCCGCCTGCGCCGTATAACACGGGATCCGTATATCCCGGTGTCGCTACGATCGCACCCCAATGGTACATCGTCGTATAAAGAGAAAGGATTGTAGCTTCCTGTCCGCCATGAGGGTTTTGAGCAGATGTCATGGCACTGGCCACTTTATTCACCAATTTTCCATTAAACCATAGACCACCTGTCGTATCAAGAAATTGTTTAACTTGTGCAGGCACATTCCCAAAACGGGTAGGGATGCTGAATATGAACGCATCTGCCCATTCTAAATCATTCAGAGATACTTCCGGAACGTCCCTCGTCTCTTCTGCATGCGCCTTCCATGCGGCATTGGATTCAATCGCCTCAGGCGGAGCAAGTTCCGGCACCTTTAAAATTCGCACTTCTGCACCTGCTTCTTTTCCGCCTTCCGCAGCCCAATTCGCCAGCTTGTAGTTGGTTCCCGTAGAACTGTAATAGATAACCGCCAGTTTGACATTTGACATGCTTCCCATCTCCTTCATTAATAAAGTACATACCACTAAAATAGCCTATTGGGGGTACTTTAAAACGTTTAGAAAAAAGAGATTATTGATGTGCCGTCGATCTGAGAACGACGACCTGATTGATGTCATAAAAATCGGCAGATGGTTTAATGTAGGCAATGTTTGTAAGTCCGTAGGGATCCGGTTTGACCTTCACGATGGTTCCGATATCCAGGTTAGGAGGCAGAATTTCGCCCAGTCCTGACGTAACGACCTTCTCGCCCTTTTTAATGTTTTTATTTAAAATATCTCGTACCATTAAGTATTTATTGCTTGAGTCATACCCGTTCAGGATACCGTTGACGTTCTTTTTTCCTTTGATGGAAGCAGAGATGCGGTACCTTTTGTCTTTGCTGCTGAGCAGCTTAACTTCGGAGCAGGTGGGTTTTACGTCGGTTATTTTTCCGATCAATCCGTCCTTCGTAATCACCGCCATATTGTTTTGAACTTTGTCCTGGCTTCCTTTATCGATCACAACGGTTTCATACCAGCTGGATGTGTCTGAATTTCTGTACATCACGCTCGCTTGAAGCGGATCGTACTGTTCCACTTCTTTTGTTTTGTCCACAACCGCTTGAAGATTTTTGTTTTCTTTTTCAAGCTCCACCTTTTGTACAGAAAGAGATTCCTGTTCCTGCAGCTTTGATTTTAGTACTTTATTTTCATTTTCGATGGAAGACATATCTTTCACATTATCGATGACATTGAGAATGGGTTGTTTTCCAGGAATTTTAATGCCTGTAAAGTAATAGAGCAGTAAAACGGCTAACACAGCCGAAAAAAATATCAAGAGCAGAAATCTAAAACTAAGAAATCTCATGTATGAAAATTCACCTTTCATGTTATGGTTTCAATCATAGCAAAAGGCAGCATTAATTTCTGTTCTGCTGCCGCATGCACGTCCATTTATTTCATCAATACTCCTACCACATATTAACATAGATTGATAGCCAACAGATCACACAATACTACCATCTTATCGTGATTTGTCAAATTCGGTGTGAATATTTGGTGCCAGGCACCTCCATTACACAAGTGTGTAAATGGGGTGCCTGGCACCAAACCGTACCATCTCATTTTCTTAATATGGGCATTGTGCAGCAGCGGAACGAACCGCCGGATTTGATGATCTCGGACAAGTCGACTTCAATCACTTCGTATCCTC
Organism: Fictibacillus sp. NRS-1165; assembly: GCF_050468105.1. Classification (NCBI taxonomy): domain Bacteria; kingdom Bacillati; phylum Bacillota; class Bacilli; order Caryophanales; family Fictibacillaceae; genus Fictibacillus; species Fictibacillus sp. NRS-1165. Next base: position 50,040 of record NZ_JBDPNU010000009.1, on the reverse strand, counting down.
TTTTTCGAAGGTTGTTGTTCACCTGAGGATTCACGGGCAGGCTGAACACTTTCCTATCCCCAATGGAGAGTACGTTTGTGCCTAATGAGAACTGTTCTTCCTTGCTCACTTCGATCAAATCGTACCTTTTCGCCAAGAAATCCAATTCCTTTTTACGAAAAGCAGATGGAAACACAAGCGCCTGAGTCGGAGATAGTATGTTGAGCACACAATCAAGATGGAGATATTTTGGATTAAACGGCAAGGAAACCACTTCATGTTCTGGTATCATTCCTCTTAAAGATTGTATGGATGAATGAGCGGTCCTGCTGCTTACACCTACATAAATAGTACGTTTATCAACAAGTACGTCACCGCCCTCAATCTTTCCTCCATTGATTTCTCGAAGGCGTACGTTTTTATTCTTCAGCCAGTTTTTTAATACAATTTCTTCTCCTCGTCTTATCTTGCTTCCCATTGAAGAGACAAAAATAGTGGAATCCAGCGTAAAACCAATATCCCGGGTAAATACCTGTTCTGGAAATTCCTGACGCGGGGGGAGTTCAATCACCTCGACTTCATGGGCACGCAAAGTACGGACGAAGTTCTGGTGCTGTTTGGAAGCCAGTCTCTTATTAATATTTTGATCTGCATAATGACGCTGTGTTTCATTAATTACTTCAGAGATATGCATGTATTTTGGTTCACATACAATCACGCGGGCGAGTGAATCATACTCACTCCTGCATGATACTGTTTCCGTTCGTTTAAGGGCGATGGACATTCTGTACCCCCGATATAAGAGATTTAATATGACATTTCCCTTTATGGGCTTGAAATTAAACAGAATTCTTTAAATGAATGACAACCGCACAAACAAGCAGCCGGCGATAAACTCGCTTTGGCTGCTTGCTTCTAATCTCGTATACCTTCTATTTTTTCGAACTCAGCTTTACTACTGAGTCTATAATTTTACCCCAGTCTTCACTATGGATCTCATGCCCCGCTCCTTCAAGTGTCACCAATTCAGCATAGGGAATGGATTTTGCGAGAGCCAATCCATGCTCATACGGCAGAGCAGGGTCCTCTGTACCATGAATGATGACCGTTGGCACCCTGATTTCTCCCATCCTATCAAAGTACTCCCCGCCGCCCTGAAGCATACCGTGATTGAATCGGCTCGGTAGTTGTTTCGCCCGGTTCACTTCCCGTACTGCCAGCTTGTTCATACGTTTTTGCTCAAAAGGCTTAGATCCCGCTAACGTTTTCCAGCCATCGGCAAGATAGGCGATGACGGACTGACGATCTGACCAATCGACAGAAGCGCTATTCGTATGATAGTCCAGAATACGCTGATCCATCGGCGGCAGCTTCTCCTGCTCCGTTCCAAATACACTTGAAGCAATTGCTGTAAGGGTAAGAACGCGTTCAGGAAATCGTAACGCCAGAATCTGGCCGATCATTCCCCCAAGGGACATTCCTACGATATGAGCTTTCTGAATCGAGTAAGCATCAAGGACACCCATCGCATCATCTGCCAGATCTGTAATCGTATAATTGGACGTCCCTGGTTCATAAATCGTCGATCGTCCCACATCTCTATGATCGTATCGTATGACGAACCTTCCTTGATCAGCAAGCCGTTGACAAAATTCATCGTCCCACCAGTCCAATGACGCCATCGCTCCCATAATGAGAAGCACAGGCGGATTTTCAGGATTACCAAAGCTCTCTGAACAAATTTCCACTTTGTTTATCGCCAATATCTGTTCTCTCATGTTTTTGTTACCTCCGTAAAATTTATTATCTATTCGCCGTCGGTTACCATGGCGCAGATCAATAAACGCTTCCCGGAGTATTGGCCTGCACCTTGAATTATCGAATACGAACCCACTTGATAATCATGACGAGGCCACCTTTACACTGTCTTTTTAAGGGCAACCGGCCCAGCTTTTATTGTAACATGGTTTTCCTGAATTTTACTTGAATCCTTTTCCCTATCTAACCTCTTGCTGGGCTCATTTTTCTTCGATCAATTATTATTGATTGCTATTTATCGTTTTTTTCTCAACACTTGCCTCTGCCTCCCAACCTTTGCAAACATCAATCCAGCCCTTGGCATTGGAATATTCGTAGATCTCATCAATTGTCAGTTGAATCGCTGAGTTTGAACTGCCGCATGCCGGGAAAAGGGTTTGAAACCTTTTCATCGATTCGTCCAGATAAACAGCAATCTCGTTTTTTAAACCAAAAGGACAGACACCGCCTACCGCATGCCCAGTCTGCTCAAGCACCTCTTCAGGTGAAAGCATTTTCGCTTTAAAACCGAACTGCTGGCGGAATTTCTTGTTATCGATCTTAGCGTCCCCTGCTGCTGTGATCAGCATAGCGGTTCCATCTTCTCCTTTGAATGATAGCGTCTTGGCGATCCTGGCAGGAATGACTCCAATCGTATCGGCAGCCTGTTGGACGGTTGCACTTGATGCATCGAATTCCATCACATCTTTTTCACGGTTCCATTGCTTTAAATGAGCTTTAACGCTTTCAATCGACATTTCCATCATCCTTCCATGCTGATATAAGATAGAATATAACACTTTTTTCAGGAAACAAAAAGGAACCTCCTGTCCGGAAGCTCCTGAGGTGATATCGATATCTTCATTCTTCATCATATCGTTAAATTCACTGGCACGTGTTGCGGCGTCTGCTGACTTTGCCTTTCGCTGCGTCCAAGTCGTTTACCGCTAATGACATGAAACCCTTCAGCCTCCACTTGCCGGATGGATTGTTTTAAAAGGTCATGAAGTTCAGGCTGTACACCGGATGAAGGAGCGGTAACCCCGATGGAAGCCTCATTTGGTAAAAGCGGATATGTGATTATAAACGAATCCTCCTTTTAAAGCGCTCTCGTCATGACGAACCGGTTCTCGTTCACTCTGTAACCATTTTTCTCGTAAAACAATTTCGCCAGACCTTGCTTAGCCGTTAATAAATAAAGACTTGGAATCTCTCTTCGTTTCAATTCTTCCTCAAACCGCTTCAGCATTTTAGAGCCATAGCCCTTCCCTTGAATGTTGTTATTCACACAGAGCTCAGCAATATAGAACGTTAATCCGCTATACGTCCTTTTGCTGTTTCCAGCAATAAATCCAATGAGCTGGCTGTGCTCATAAAATACAAATCCGAGAAACTTTGGTGTATTCATCAAATCAGCTAATCTCTCTTTTGCTGTTTCTTCGGTCCAGCTCTCATTCCACGGACTGCGGTTAAATACATCCTGATACAGCTCAACACAAGCATCCAAGTGCTCTTCCTCCATAAAAACCATTTGTTCAGACACAGGCACTCCTCCTTCTTTTCAAGGACTATAAAAACTTAAGTAATTAGCAGCATGCCCCACCTTCCGGATCTATAAGACTCTGTCCCATCTTCCAAAATTCCATGCTTAATCTTAAATCCATTCTAATGGAACAGGTACAATTTAGTAACAAAAAAGCAGCTAGTTGCTGCTTGGAAAAAAGATGAATGATATTGAGTAATTTATTATGTATTAGCCACTAGTTAACTGGATTTAAGGAGAATTTTAGCTTTTTCTGCCTTGTGCGGGCAAAGAAGGCGATTGAGCGGCCTTCTTTCACCTCTAGAATGATTATGCTGAATTTTTTTGTTCAAAATACAGATTTTTGTTCAAAAAACACCATTCTATGTTCACAGCATCTGTTTGATGTCCAAAAACCCGCCATTTATGTTCAAACCGTTTATACGCAACATCATACGACGGGATTCGACCCAATCATTCCTAAAAGAAGAAGACCTCTAAGCCTATATGATCAAAAGTTCTCCACTCTCCCCTTTGTATCGCTTTTTGCATAACGCTTCATTAATGGTTTGGCAAATGGCAGCATTGGGATGATTTTATAGACAACCATTGACGAGATCATACCTATCAAAGCACCTGCCGCTACATCGATCGGATAATGTACACCGACCCAAACACGGGAAAAAGCCACACAAAGTGCGAGAAGAAGCCATATTACACCTTCTTTCCTTCTAAAGAGCCAAATCGATGTACATATTGAAAAAAAGATGATGGTATGATCACTTGGGAAAGAATTATCGATTACGTGTTCGAACAGTTGATGCACATTCGTCAGCTCTGCAAAAGGCTGATGATGAGAATAGGCCAAACCTGCAAATTTTCCTAGAATCTCCGCAATTCCACAGCTCATAATAGCAAAAACAATCATCAGCCGGTTCCGGTTGGAGCGGGTGAGACAGTACCCGATGACAAGGATTCCCAATGCATAGAGCATATACTCCGCTAGAAACACCATGACAGGGTTTGCTGCTGAAAAACGGTCCGCCAGTTCATTGATACTTCGGAAGGTTTCATTATTAAATTGTGTAAGTGACATTTTTTGTCCCCCTTTTTACTGATTCATCCTTTTTCCTCTATTTTTATTTTATGACGGAACACAGCTGTCTAACTATGGATGGACCTTACACTTACTTACAAAGCTGTAAGGTTACCATAAAAAAAACAGAACCCTTATTTTGGTTCTGCTTTTTCATTGATTACTTCGTGATCGCTGCATATTTCGCCTTGGTCACATTTTCTAAATCTCGCGGCGACAGTTCAATTTGCACCCCGATTTTACCGCCGCTAACGATGATGGTTTCTAGTGACTGTGCTGATTCTTCAATGATTGTCGCCAGCTGTTTTTTCATGCCTACGGGCGAGCAGCCGCCGCGAATATACCCTGTGACGGCCAGTAATTCTTTGACAGCAATCATCTCCACTTTCTTTTCGTTGACCGCCTTAGCTGCTTTTTTCAGGTCAAGCTCGGCTTCAACCGGTATGACAAAGACATAATGTTCCTTGCCAGCGCCTTGGGCAACGAGTGTCTTGTATACGATTCCAGGTTCCCTGCCAATTTTATGAGCTACAGATACTCCGTCAATCTTGCCGTCCTCTGTATTGTAATTCATATTCTCATACGCGATGTTTTCTTTATCCAAAATTCTCATCGCGTTCGTTTTGTTCTTTTTCATATTCTTCTCCTTATTTCCTGTCTCTCCCCCATTATATAGTACTGCTTAGGTTTGCCCCTTCTTTTTTATTCGCTTGCATCAAGGAAAAGGATAACACCGCAGAAATCATGATGAGGGCTGCTCCCAGTATGTAAACCGCACGGATACTTATGATGTCTGCCACAAAGCCCATAAGAAAAAAGGACGAGCTCGTAACATTGGATAATAGAATTCACCTGCTGGCATACACCTTGGGCAGATGCGCGCTTTCAATGTTGGTCTGAAATGCGGTTTGCTGTGCCGGCCCCATGGCTGCACACAAAAGCAGTGCAAAGAACGGAGCACTTGTTAAGCCATAAAGCAGGGTGAACAGACTGAAAAAGAAGGATCCCGCTGCCATGCTGGCGATCAGGTGTTTCTGAATTCGCCGTGCGAGCCAAATCGTACAGATTCCTCCCATAATGGTACCGGCATAATAGCTGGCATTGATAAAGCCCCACCATTGTTCACCCTGGTGCAAAACTTCTTTTACATAGATGAGTGTCAGTGCACCGATCCAGATCGAACCTGCCACTCCTTCTATAACATCCATCAGTGTAACCAAACGTAGAGTTGGTATCTTCCACAAGTAGATCCAGCCCTCTTTCATTAATGCCAACTTTGTTGACGGGGCAGGTTTTACCTCGTCATTTTCATAAAAATACCGGACACAAACGGCCAGGCAGATGACCGCCAGCCACATGAGAGCCGCTGTAACGATCAAGACAGGGCTATGTCCCCATTTTATGACTGCGTAACCTGTAAATGTGTAGCCTGCAATCTGTACGGATTGATTTGTGATCGCTAATGAGCTATTTACTTTCACAAGGTCTTCCCTCGGTACGATTTTGGGTACGACCGATGTAAGGAAAGGACTCCCCCACCCTTCGATGAAAGAAATGATCAGTATAACTGCCAGCAGCCACACGATATGAGAAGAAATGGATTCGAATCCAAAAAGAAGCAAAGTGAGCAACAACGCCTTCATTCCTTGAAGACTGATAAGCAGTTTGCTGAACGTAAACTTACTCAGCAGCAGAGGTGACGTGACGTAAACCCGGCAGATAGGCGTGCAATCGCCTTAAAAAGTGGGAATGAAGAAGAGATGATGGCGGATCCCGTTTGTTGATAAATGAATGTCGTAACCGCCATGATATACAGACATCGGCTAAAGATATACTCGTTTCTGCAATCCAGAAACTGATAAACGGAGTCCGTTGCATCAAGCCTCATTCCTTTTTTTGTCATCTATGTTTATTTTAATATTATAAATATTTTCAGTAAATGATAAAGTAGAGGAGGATTCAGCATGGGAACTACCGGCTATCCCGGAAAAACTCCAGGCTGTTTATCTCATGCAGAACGGCTAACCTCAGCCGTGCCCCTCGGCCATTTTCTTCTGGCACTTCATGAGTTTCCGGTTCATCAGGCAAAAGCGCTTCACGTTCCTTATGACCAACTGGACCGACTGGGAATAGAGAAGCGCAAGCCAAAGCTGCTGGGCTTTTTAAAGGACGTAAGAAATCTGCAGCTTTATGAACAGGTGGATGAACTGGAGCATTGGGTTCAAGATGCAGAGCAACAGGATACCGCTCGACACCAAGTTCTTGTGCATGGTGATCTCCATATCCGCAACATAACAGTGGATGACCAAGGTAAGATTTCAGGAATCATCGACTGGGGGGATGATCGTCTACAGTTTTCTTCCTCCCGAAGGCCGGGAGCTTTTCTTTCAAGTATATGGTGAGATCGGCTATCAAACCGAGGAACTCGCACGTTTCAAGGCGCTCTATACGACTGTTCTCCTTATGCTTTATGGACATGGGCATCGTGACGCAGAATTAATAAAAGCCGCCAGTCACAGCTTGGACCTTTTACGCTTGTGACTGGCGGCTTTTATTCTTGTTATCCCAATTAATTCGCTTCTCCATCAAGTGAAGCGTCTTGTTCATTTTTTAGTTTCATATGCTCAACATGGGCAGCGCCCCAATGGTGCATAGCATCCATCACCGGCCCTAAACTTTTGCCATATTCCGTAATGGAGTACTCCACTTTCGGCGGGATTTGGGGGTAGACCACCCGCTGTACAATATCCTGCTCTTCTAATTCACGCAGGTGAAGCGTCAGCATTCGTTGAGTGATATCGGGCATGAGTCTTCTTAATTCGTTAAATCTTAAAATATCACCGGAAAGCAAGTGCTGTATGATAATCGGCTTCCATTTTCCAACGATCATGTCCAATGCGACAACGACCTGACATTGTTCTGGATTTTTTTTCATGAAATGGCTCCTCCATTTTTACAGTACCTTTTTTTATACTATACCACATGAATGTGCCTACTTCACAAATCGGTGCCTATGCTTAATAATTGCTTATGCAGGTAATTTACAATAACTGCTCTATATTAAACAAAAGGTGGAATACAAATGGCAAAAGTATTATACATTACTGCCCACCCGCATAATGAAACTCAATCTTTCAGTATGGCTGCAGGTAAGGCATTTATCGACACTTATAAAGAAGTGAATGCCGGCGATGAAGTGGTGCATATCGATCTTTATAAAGAAAATATCCCTCATATTGATGCTGATGTATTCAGCGGCTGGGGAAAACTTCAAAGCGGTAAAGGATTTGAAGAACTGTCGGCTGACGAGAAAGCAAAAGTCCAGCGTCTTGGTGAACTGAGCGAACAGTTCGTTAAGGCGGACAAATATGTTTTCGTTACACCTTTGTGGAACTTCTCATTCCCGCCAGTGATGAAAGCTTATCTTGATTCAGTTGCTGTTGCAGGTAAAGCTTTCAAATATACTGAAAATGGGCCAGTGGGTCTTTTGACGGACAAAAAAGCTCTTCATATTCAAGCTCGCGGCGGTATTTACTCTGAGGGTCCTGCTGCAGAATTTGAAATGGGGCACCGTTATTTGAATGTAATGATGAACTTCTTCGGGGTTCCTTCATTGGAAGGCGTATTTATTGAAGGACATGCTGCCATGCCTGATAAAGCGCAAGAAATTAAAGAAAACGGAATTGTGCGTGCTAAGGAAGCTGCACATACATTTTAAGCTTATAGAGAAACAAGGCGGTGCTTTACAGTGGCCGCCTTGTTTTTTTATTAAAATAGCATCTCGTGAAACGCTTCTTTAAGGTAACTGTTCAGCAGGGGAATCGTAAATTCCTTGTCATATCGTTCAGAAGCTACCCTGCTTCCATCCCACCCCAGAGTGTCCAGTTCTGTCGTCATCTCGCCGCCATTCTTCAACTGTACCAGGATCGTACCGTTTGGTGTCCGTTCAAAACTGAGCACCGTCTGCTTAATCATGATTTGTGCAAAAACACCCTGGACGGCTTCATTGATCCGGATATTGATCTCATCCGTCTTTTCTTCCACTATTCTTAACTTAAACTTCATATCACTAAAGAAAACATTAATAGAATGCTGGGTCTTATCAATATGAACCCTTGCTTTATGGTCCAAAATGTACATTTCTTTAACCTTCTGGATCAATTTTTCAGAGTATGACATAATCCACCTGCCTTTATCTTTCTATGGAATTACATTCGCTAAAAAGGAAGTTTTCCCTTCTCATTTCTGTCTGAATTTCTCCTTTTGCGTCATTTTTTGTCCATGATTATTTCTGCCGATTAAGGGAAAAATACAAGCTGTCGTTTATAAGAGCGCCAGGCAAATTATTTTATCAGGTTATTTTGATTGTGTTACTATGATTTTGTTTTCAACTATTAAAAAAACAGGAGGAGACTTTTCAATGCCACACCTTTTTTCTCCGCTTACTATCAAAGAGATTACGCTCAGAAACCGAATTGGGGTTTCTCCTATGTGTCAATACAGTGCCGAGGATGGGATGCCGAATGACTGGCATTACGTTCACTTAGGCTCTCGTGCTGTAGGGGGAGCTGGTCTTGTTATCGTTGAGGCGACCGCCGTGGAACCGAGAGGCAGGATTTCGCCAGAAGATCTTGGCATCTATACGGATGAGCATATTGAGCCATTCAAACGCATCACCTCTTTTCTGAAAGAACACGGAGCTGTACCCGGCATCCAGCTGGCACATGCCGGACGGAAAGCATCAACGTACAGCCCTTGGAAAGAAAAAGAGCAAAGTACAGCCGGAGTCCCGAACGATCAAGGCGGCTGGGATGTAGTCGGTCCGAGTGCGATTCCTTTTAGTGAAGGATATAAAGAACCAAAGGAATTAAGTATCGACGAAATCAAAGAGATTCAGGAAAACTTCCGGCTGGCGACAATCAGAGCACGCGAGGCGGGCTTTGAGTGGATGGAATTTCATGGGGCGCACGGCTATTTGGCACACAGCTTCTATTCTCCGATCTCTAACAAGCGAACGGACGAATACGGCGGCTCTTTCGAGAACCGTATCCGCTTTTTCTTAGAGACTGTACGCATCATGAGAAAGGAATGGCCGGAAAACCTCCCGTTCACCGTCCGTATCTCCTCAACCGACTGGGTGGATGACGGCTGGACAATAGAGGATTCCATCGAGCTGGCTAAACGCCTCAAAGAAGAGGGTGTGGATCTCGTGGACTGCAGCTCAGGCGGAAATCTCCCGAAAGCACCTATTCCTGTCGGTGCTGGCTATCAGAATCTATTCGCCGAAAAAATACGTGAACAAGCGGGTATTCCTACTGCAGCTGTAGGTTTGATCACACAAGCCATGCAGGCTGACGAAATCATCCGCAACGAAAAAGCGGATCTTGTACTGCTTGCACGTGAGCTGCTTCGTGATCCATACTGGCCACTGCGTGCTGCGGAAACTGTGCATCAGAAAGGTGCGCTGGACATCCCCGTTCAATATGAGCGAGGCTGGTAAACATGAAAACCCGGCAAGGACCAAGGTTCCTTGCCGGGTTTTCATTGATTTCATAAAGAGCTGAGAATCGATCATCAGGGTTCTTCATTAACTTATACACCATGATCGTTTGCAGCGGCTTAAAGCCCATTTTTTCATACACACCTTTTGCAAAGTTCGCATCAAACACATTCAATCTTACTTCTTCATATCCATTTCCCTTCAACGCCGTGATCCCGGCTTCTACAAGCTTCTTGGACTGGCCTCTTCCTCTATATTCTTGATGAACGTAGACATCATAAATAAAACCGATCTCATTGCCAGTAAAGTAGTCGGTATTACGGCCAATCATAATCCATCCAGCTACTCTGCCTTGATCTTTGTAGACGAGGTGATAGGTCCCCATCTCTATGATTACGCTCAGCCTTGTCCTATGAAAGAACACCTGTCCCCTGCATTCCTTCGACAGTATGCCGTCGGTTTCTTCGCGGGTTGCTTGCTCAACCATTCGAATCATCCCTTCTTGACATCTTTCTCAATGAGCTGGAAACAAATGGGATATCCTTCTTTTCCTAAAAATTACTGAACTAGGGGTAATGGACCAAACTTATTCTTTATATAGTTTAAAGAAGGTTTCTTGGAGGTGATACCGTGGCTGTCGTGCAAGCCAGCAGCTCAGATATTAATTTGTTAGCCCGATTGCTTCGAGCGGAAGGAGAAGGAGAAGGCGTCCGGGGAATGCAGCTGGTCGGAAATGTTGGAATTAACAGGATCCGTGCCAATTGTTCCGATTTTAAAGGACTGAGGACAATTCCTCAGATGATTTACCAGCCCCATGCATTTGAAGCCGTAACACACGGTTATTTTTATCAAGCAGCAAGAACGAGTGAAAAACGCTTAGCAAAGCGAGCGATTAATGGAGAACGATACTGGCCGGCAAAATACAGCTTGTGGTATTTTCGGCCACAGGGAAATTGTCCGTCCACCTGGTATGGCCAGCCGCTTGTTGCCAGATATAAACTTCATTGCTTCTATCAGCCCCAACCGGAAGAGTGCGACAATGTCTACAATACGTTTTAATGCTTTTAGCAGGCTGGGATCATACAAACAGCCTGCTTCTACTTGTTTAACATTTCTAGTGTGGCCGATGTGATTCGTGACCGTGGTGACATAAAACGGAAGACAAGCTTGATGCTGCCGGAAACCGTAAGCCAGCTAAATCACTAGTTTCTGAAGGAATATTATGAAGAGGAAGAATCGTTTTCTGATGAACAGCAGCTTGAAGAGATGAACGAATTGATGTTAGATGCTATGGAGTTTGCGTTCCCATTAAATTTCTCGGTGTTTGAGAAAGGCCTCTCGGAAATAAAAGGAATGATTCATTACATGGACGAATCAGCGCGCAAGCTCAGAATCCTTGACAAGGGTGGTCAACTGCGTCATCTTTCGCTGAAGAATATCAAGAATATATCGAAAGCCGATCAGTAAGAAAAATAGGTGCCATTCACGGTTGCCTGACACCATTAATTCAACGTCTTTTTTCCAATGGCCTGTTTCACGTTTCCATAGACTTTGATCGAAGTAAAATCAATCCCGGCATTTACAATTCTGCTGGCCAATTCAGGGCGTATCCCTGTAACTGCGATATCGATTCCGAGCAGAGCCAAAACACTGTGTACAGTAAAAATGTGCCTTGCCACTTCGGTATCAATGGTAATAATACCTGAAAAATCAAGAATAAGATATTTGACGCCCAAAGGAGAAATCTTTGGAACCACACGATTTAGCAAGTGGTCCGATCGATTGGAGTCTATCGTTCCGATCAAAGGAAGAATGGCAATTCCGTCTTGTATGGGTACGATAGGTGTTGATAATTCCATGATCTCTTTTTGTGCTTCATGAATGACACGGTCTTTATAGCGTTCAAAAGCGATCACTGTTTCATTTATACTGAGATCCAGCATCAGATTCACTCTTTTGATGACCATGACGACTTCTCTCGTATTCAATCCAAATTCCATGCCGATGTCCGTCAAGAAATCTGCTAACACCATACGGGTATCCGTAAAACGAATAATAATTTGGGAAATTTCCAGCTGGCTTCTTGCCGCTGTTTCTCCGTTACCCTTACTCCATGACAACAGCACCTCAGGAACAGAGCCCTCCTGGCAATCAAGGGATTGTGCTAAAAACACTAAAAACTCATCATACATTGATTTAGCTTGATCGATCTCCTCTTCCGGAACATCAAAACGAAATCTGACGACAATCTCATCAACAATGTCTGAAGCGAGTGTGCCAGAGTTCTCCAATAGATAATGCGCCATAGTGATGAAAGAGTTCATGAACGTACACTCCTATATGTTTAATATCCATTCAGCATGGAGGAATTGATATTTTAATGGTTATAGATAACAAAAGTAATAGTCATATTGTAAACGGCTAGACCTCATTATAGCTTATTTTGTCGCGACTGTAAGAGTTTCTTAGAATTGGAATGGTGAAACTCCCTTCTGCCCGTAATTGTTTTATAAGTATGGTACGATAGAGGTTAAAAAGGTGGGAAAATGAGAATGGAAGGCGAACACTTCTTTTTAAAGCATCTTGATCCATCCGATAGCGAAGCACTGCTTCAGCTGGAAGTAGATAACCGTGAATTTTTTCAAATGTATAGTCCGCTAAGAAACGATGAATTTTATACGCTGGAAGGACAGCGGGAACGGCTGGAAGTGATCAATAAGATGAGGGAAATGGGTCATCAATACACGTTTGGGATCTTTTTAAAAGGATCTGAAGAGCTCATTGGCGATGTTTCATTGTTTAAGATTGAGCGTGGCCCTGCACAAACGGGAATGCTCGGTTACTGTCTCGATCATCATCACAATGGAAAAGGGTATATGACGGAGGTCGTCAAACTGATGATTACGTTTGCTTTCAACGTCAAGAAACTTCATCGTATCGAAGCGGGTGTGATGCCTCAAAACGCTGGTTCCATCAAGGTATTAGAGAAAGCCGGATTCCATAGAGAAGGCATTGCTGTAAAATCAATAAAAATAAACGGAAGATGGGAAGATCATCAAATGCTTGCCATCATTAATGATGCCGAATGACCTCACCTAAAAAGACCGCTCGATTTAAAGAGCGGTCACTTTACTTATAGAAGGTTTTCTTTCTCTAAGTATTGCTTTGCCACCTCATCAGGTGACATGCCATTAACATTCACTTTGTAGTTCATCTCCCTCATCTCGCCGTCTGTAATTTTATTGGAAAGTTTATTGAGGGCTTTTTTTATTTCAGGATACTTTTCGGCCGTTTCCTTTTTCAGGAGAGGTGCTCCTTGATAAGGAGGAAACAGGTGCTTGTCGTCTTTTAAAACGGTCAGATCGTACTGACGCAGCTCACTATCGGTGGAATAGGCGTCCACGACATTAATATCTCCTTTTTCAACAGCGTTGTACCTCAGTTTTGGTTCCATCGTTTTAACGTTAGCAAGCTTGATTCCGTATTTCTTTTGTATGCCACGGTAGCCATCCTCCCTGTCAGCAAATTCCAGCGTAAAACCTGCATTAATATTGTTGCTCGCCTGTTTAAGGTCGGAAATGGTTCTAAGGTTATACTGGTCCGCTGTCTGCCGGGGAACCGCCAAGGCATATGTATTGTTGTATTTCATTGGACGAAGCAGCTGCATATCAAATTTATCCGCCATCCCTTTTCTTGCCTGCTCGTACACTTTTCTGCTGTCCGTGCTTGAGGCTGTTTCTTTTAAGAATTCAGAGATCGCTGTTCCTGTAAATTCTGGATAGACATCGATGCTTCCTGATTTTAGCGCATTGAAAACAAAAGATGTCTTCCCCAGTCCAGGCTTGAGTTCAACATTTAAGTCCGTGTCTTTTTCAATTAAGAGCTTGTACATATTGATTAGAATTTCAGGCTCTGAACCGAGCTTTCCGGCAATTACGATATCCTTTTGTTCACCTCTCATGGCGAAAGGAATAATGACGACGAGCAGAGCGACAACACCCAGAATCCCAAAGGTAGCCATAGACCGTTTAAAGGTCATACGTTCAAAGCTTCTTAGCAGAAAATCAAACAGGATCGCGAGCAAAGCAGCCGGTACTGCCCCGAGGACGATGAGCATGGAATTGTTGCGGTCGATGCCAAGCAGGATAAGGTCTCCCAGTCCACCTGCCCCTATTAATGCAGCGAGTGTTGCGGTACCGATAATCAGAACCATCGCCGTCCGAATTCCCGCCATGATGACCGGCATCGCCAGCGGAAGTTCCACCTTGATCAGCCTTTTTCTGCTGTCCATGCCCATCGCTCTCGCTGCCTCAATCAGTGATGGATCCACTTCTTTGATCCCCGTATACGTGTTTCTTAAGATAGGAAGCAGCGCATAGACAACGAGCGCGATGATCGCCGGTATTTTACCGATCCCGAACAGGGGAATCAACAGTCCGAGCAGAGCCAATGACGGTATCGTCTGCAGGACTGCGGTCACTCCGATCACGGGCTCAGCGGCTCTTGGCCTCTTGGTGAGAAAGATGCCGAGCGGAATAGAAATCATTACGGCAAATAAAAGTGCAATAAAGGAAATCTGTATATGCTCGAGCAGTGCGCTTGCCAGCTCACCCTGTCTATCTTGAAAAACCTGTAAGAAATTATTCATGGCCGCCGCTCCCTTCCTTTAAATGTTCGGCAAGATATTGAATGACGGCCTGCCTGTTGATGGTGCCGATGACTGCGCCTTGTGCTTCAACTCCAAGCTTTTCTTCCTTTGTTAAAAGTGCCAGTGTATCTTTTAAAGAAGATGATGCAGGTATTGTTTTGAGCTGATCGGGGAAAATTTCATCCTTCCTCAAAGGTTCCGCAATACGGGAAAGATCTGCCATTGCTTCAAAACTCCCTTTGTCATTTCCAACAAAATTTCTTACGAATTCATCCGCAGGCCGCTGTATAATGTCTTCTGGTGTTCCTACCTGAACCACTTCTCCATCCCTCATTACACAGATTCTGTCACCCAGCTTTAACGCTTCTTTCATATCATGTGTGACGAACACGATGGTCTTCTTAATGCGGCGCTGCAGGCTGTACAGGTCCTCCTGCAGCTTTTCACGGCTGATCGGATCGAGGGCGCTGAACGGTTCGTCCATCAGAATGATCTCAGGATCTGCTGCCAATGCCCGCACCACGCCGATCCGCTGCTGCTGGCCGCCAGACAGTTCCTTCGGTTTGCGGTTTTGGTACGTTTTTGAATCTAATCCCACCATGTCCAGCAGTTCATCCACACGTTCATGAATTCTCTGCTTGCTCCATCCTCTTAGCTCAGGAACCACTGAAATGTTTTCCTGGATGGACATGTGGGGAAACAGGGCGATCTGCTGAAGAACGTACCCGATGTTCCAGCGCAATTCATGGATATCATAGTCACTGATCCTCATGCCATTGATCAGAAGAGTGCCCTCTGACAGTGTGATCAGCCGGTTGATCATCTTGAGCATCGTTGTTTTGCCGCATCCGCTTGGTCCGATGACCACGAAGAATTCGCCCGCTTTGATTTCCAGATTTAGAGACTTGACCGCAGCTGTGCCATCTTGGTACTTTTTCGAAACGTTATCAAATTTAATCATTCACCTGCTCCTTAAATATAAAGTAGCTAAACATCTATAATATATAAAAAGCCGGCACAACACTACACCTGTTCGGTTATGTGAGCCAGCTCTCCATTTTATGTTTATTATTCTACAGCCTCAGGAAGATGGACAGTGAAAATAGTCCCTTTTCGCAGTTCGCTCTCGACTTCTATCCGTCCATCATGCATCTCCACAATTTTTTTTACGATAGACAATCCCAGGCCGCTTCCTTCAGCCGCTCTGTTTCTGGGTTTATCCGATTTGAAGAATCGTTCAAAGATGTGAATCTGATCTTTTTCTGAGATTCCAATTCCGTTATCCTGAATGGATACTATAATCTCAGCCCCTCGTATTCCCAGGGAAATCCGGATCATCCCTCCACTCGGTGTAAACTTTATACTGTTGTACAGGAGGTTGAGCCAGACTTGATCCAGCAGCTCCTGATCTCCTGTCACGTTTACTTTTTCTAATGAAAGCTTCAGCTCAATGTTTTTCTGTAGCGTTCAAACAAGGAAAATAAAGTCGTTTTTCCGCTGCCGCTCGGACCTACAATCGCCGTCACTTTTCCCGGTTCTACAGAAAAACTGACTCCCTTTACTATTTCTTCGTCTTTATAGGCAAAGTGCAAGTCCTTAACTTCCAGTGTTTGATCGACCCTCAGCAATTCCTGACCTGATGAATAGTCTTCTTCTTCATGCTCCAGCAGCGCAATGATTCGTTCTGTCGCTCCTTTTGCTTTTTGAAGCTCAGTAAAAAACATCGCAAATTGTGTCATCGGCATAATGATTTGAAATAAGTAAAGCAGATAAGCAACAAGTGATCCGGCACTCAATGCTCCGCTTGAAACCCGCATGCCTCCATACCCGATAATGACCACTAACAATAGCATAAGAATAAGCGAGATGACCGGTCCAAGCATCGCCTGGTATTTTCCTTCCTTGATGCCGAATTGAAGAAGGTTCTGAATCCCGCTTCTGCCGTTTTGATATTCCTTCTCCTCCGCATTTGAAGATTTCACAAGACGGATTTCCATAAGCATTTTACTAAGTATCCCAGTGAATCTCGCATTCTCGTCTTGTGTGGCCTTTGAGATTTTATGCATTTGCTTGCCAATCGGAATAATAACCAGCATGGCGACCGGTACGATGACTAACGTGATGAGCGTCAGCTTCCAGTCGAGGATTAACAGAAAAATCACAGAGCCGATGATCGAGATGATACCGTTAATAAAATTCGTAAAATGCTCGGATGCCAGATTTTTAATCACAGCGGTGTCGTTAGTCATCCGGCTGATCGTTTCCCCGGTCTGGTTATGATCGTAAAAAAGGAATGGGCAGGGAAATCAGTTTTCTCCATAACCGGTCGCGGATTCCGGCCACGATTCCATTGCCAACCATACTCAACAGATAGACAGATATTCCCCCTGCTGCGGCACGTGCAAGCAGTACGGCCGCCAGCAGCGCGATCTGACCCCCTAATAATGTTGATAAAGAAAATTCATCCACAAGGTTTTTTGTAAAAAGCGGAACACATAAACCGACAAGTGTCGTAATGACACTCATGACAATCGCCATACTTAGTTTTAGTTTTGGCGGATTGGTCTTTTTTATTAGATCAATAAACTGCTTCGAGCTTACATTATTCTCTTTTTTCAAGTTCATCACCTTCATTGGCAAAATTTGTCCCTTTCCCTTTACTATACCGGAAAGAAATGAACAAAGTATGAACGGCATACGGTGCTGTTTACCATTTTTGCAGAATGTCTAAAATGTCCCATATTTCCTCTGAACACGGGACAAACTGATATAGTAAACACATCCCAACAACCCCTTTTCATATTTTTAGACGTAAAACCCGGTCATCGGGCCTTTGATGATATTCTTTTATCAAAATCCCTTGGGCCGGGTCTTTTTTTTGGACGATTCTTTTGAATCCGCTTACACCTAGAACTGTTATAGTTTTTTTTGATCCTGAAGTTACACAGTTTCACCTCCATCTCGTATTCTTTTGTGAAAATCTAGACAATTTATGATACAATGCCTATAAATCGAAATATTCTAATAATAGAACAGCACCAAAATAAAAGAATGACAGCTAAGAAACGGAAGGTGAGACGATGACAACAATTACAGAAACAGCAAAATTGGAACAAAGCAGTTCACCCCTCCGCCGAGATGTAAAATCTCTCGGCCAGCTGCTCGGAAATGTTCTGGTTCATCAATGCGGGCAGGCACTTCTGGATAAAGTTGAAAAAATAAGAGAAATGACAAAATCTCTTAGGAACAATGACCGGTTATCCTATCAAGAACTGAAAAATGAGATTGCCAGCTTAAAGCACCCACAGCGCCAGCAAGTGATACGGGCGTTTGCTGTGTACTTCCACCTCGTCAATATCGCTGAACAAAACCACCGCA
The DNA here is from genome assembly GCF_050468105.1 of Fictibacillus sp. NRS-1165. NCBI lineage: Bacteria > Bacillati > Bacillota > Bacilli > Caryophanales > Fictibacillaceae > Fictibacillus > Fictibacillus sp. NRS-1165. The sequence goes on along the minus strand of NZ_JBDPNU010000009.1, from coordinate 32,120 downwards.
TCCGGCGCAGAAGAGAATACCAGCTTAAAGATGGACATCAGCCTGGGTCATTGGAATACACAGTCACCCAGTTTAAAGAAAACGGCATTAACGCTGAAGTCATTAAGAACGTCGTTAAGAAACTTTCGATGGAGCTGATTATTACTGCCCATCCGACAGAGGCGACAAGGCGCAGTGTGCTGGAAGCCCATAAAAGAATCGCTCTTCTGCTTCACCAGCTCGACCAGAACGTGCTTACTTCCCGTGAGAGGGAGGAGCTCAATGAAAAATTGCTAAACGAGATTACCATCCTCTGGCAGACCGATGAATTGCGTGACCGAAAGCCGACCGTGATGGATGAAGTAGCAAACGGGCTTTACTATTTCGATGAAACATTATTCGAGGTTCTTCCGCAGATCCATCAGGAGCTGGAAGACACGCTGCAGGAACATTATTCAGCTGAGGACTGGCATGTGCCAAACATTTTGCGCTTCGGTTCATGGATTGGCGGTGACCGTGATGGAAATCCGAATGTCACCCCTGCGTTAACATGGGAAACATTAAAGAAACATCGTAAACTCGCGCTAAGAAAATACCATCAAGCCCTTACTAACCTCATGAAGCAGATGAGCCAATCTTCTAAACATGTGGCGGTTTCTCAGGAATTAAAAGATTCCATTCAAAAGGAATTGTCCATTCTGCCGGATGAAGAACAATGGAAAATCGAGCATGAAGTATACCGATGCAAAATTGCGATAATGAAGAAAAAGTTGGAGCTCGTCGGCAAAAAGAAAGACGGCTATAAAAGTTCTGAAGCGTTCTTAAAAGACCTTCAGCTTATAAAACGCAGCCTTCTCGGACATTCTCCGCAAGGCTTCCGTCTCAAAAGCCTGGACCAGCTCATCCGGCAGGTTGAATTGTTCGGCTTTCACCTTGCGACACTCGATATCCGCAATCATAGCGGGGAGCATGAAGCGGCGATCAGTGAGATCTTTCATTCTGTGAATCTTGCTGACGACTATTCGAGTCTGACGGAAGAAGAAAAAGTAGAACTGTTAGGGAAAGTATTACAGGATCCCCGGCCATTGCTTCTTCCCTACGCTGAAGATTACTCTAAAGAAACAACGCAGATTATCGATGTCTTCCGGATGATTAATAAGGCCCATGAGGAATTTGGCGACCGGTCAATAGAGGTATATTTAGTCAGTATGACAGAGTCGGTAAGTGATTTATTGGAAGTCCTTGTGCTAGCCAAAGAAGCAGGAGTTTATCGGCTTCATGCTGACGGTCGGGTAGAAAGCAAGCTTAATGTCGCTCCCCTCCTAGAAACGATCGATGACCTGATAGCCGGTCCAGCCATTATGGATAAGCTGTTTTCCATGGATTTTTACCAAAAACAACTGAAGGAGCATGGCAATACACAGGAAATCATGCTCGGTTACTCAGATGGAAGCAAGGATGGGGGCACGTTGACGGCCAACTGGAAGCTGTATAAAGCTCAGCAGGAAATCCATGAGGTGGCCGATCGATACAATGTCCGTTTAAAATTCTTCCATGGCCGCGGCGGATCGCTCGGGCGCGGTGGCGGACCGCTCTATCGTAGCATTCTATCACAGCCTTCTGAAACTCTGGGAGACGGCTTTAAAATCACCGAACAAGGTGAAGTGCTGTCTTCAAGGTATTCACTTTATGACATTGCCTATCGCAGCCTTGAGCAGGCAACCTCTACCATGCTCTCTGCAGCTGCTAACGCTTCTAAAGATGCCGAGCAGAACAACAGCCGAACGAAAGCATGGGAAGAAGTCATGGAACGCATCTCTGCGGCTTCACTCAAAAAATATCAGGAGCTTGTCTTTAAGGACCCAGACTTCCTGACATACTTTAAACAAGCGACTCCTCTTCCAGAACTTGGATCTCTCAATATCGGTTCCCGTCCCATGAGCCGTAAAGGGAGCGAACGATTCGAAGATCTCCGGGCCATTCCATGGGTGTTCGCCTGGACACAGAGCCGCCAGCTCCTTCCCGCCTGGTATGCGGCTGGCACTGGGCTTCAAAGCTTTATGGAAAGCGAGGATCAGCGGGATCTTCTGAAGCAAATGTATCGTGACTGGCCGTTCTTCCGTTCGACCATCGATAACCTGCAGATGGCATTAATGAAAGCTGACTTAACCGCTGCAAGGGAATATACTGCAATGGTAAAAGACCAGGAGATGGCGAAACGGATTTTCTCTGAAATTGAGAATGAATACCGCCGCACGACTGAAGCGATCCTTTTCATCACCCAGCAGGAGCATTTAATGGACCAGCTGCCAAACATTAAGGAATCCATCAGACTGAGAAACCCGTACGTTGATCCACTCAGCTTCCTTCAGGTTGAATTGATTTCCAAACTGCGTGAAGACGAGCCATTGGACGAAGACCTGTTAAGGGAAGCATTGCTGACCATCAATGGGATTGCAGCCGGACTGAGGAATACCGGCTGAGTAAAAATAAAAACAGCCATTCGTTCATCGAATGGCTGTTTTTTATGGTTTTTTGCCTGCCTCTATTTTTCGTCGATCGGCAATTGAATCAATTGATTGGAACCGGTGGCTTTCGGCATCTTGCCATCCCATTTCTCAATCCATTTATTCTGAATTACTTCTTTTGAGATTGATTTCTTTATGTTGTCATTGTAGTCAGCAATCCCTTTTGCTTCAATCTGTTTCTTGGCTGCTTCTGCTTTGGCGATCTTCAGCTCAATCTGCTTACGTTCAAGCTCCTGGGCTGCTTCCACTCTCTTGTCAATGGCCGCTTGTGTTGACTTATCAGGCTTTGGCACGCCAAGCGTCAGGTTGTTTACATTAAAACCGAGCTTTCGGACATCTTCTGCAAAGATTTTCTGAACGTCTCCAGCGGCTTCGGATGATTTCTCACCATATGTATCAATTACAGAATATTTAGCGATCGCTTTTCGCCCTGCATCCCATAATCTTGTTCTTAGATAAGAGCCTTCAATTTCTTCAATCTCAACCGGACCGAATTTGTTAAAGACATTCACGACTTTATCGGGCTGTATGCTGTAGTTATAGGCAAAGTCAATCGTTACACTCTTCCCGTCAGAAGTAGCTACCTGTATGTTGCTATAATTTACAGTCTGCATCCTTACGGGGTAAACTGTAACCTTGTCAAACAACCCTACCAGGTGCCACCCTTGGCCGAGCGTATCCTCCTGAACGCCTCCATTCGGGCTGTAAACAACACCGACGTATCCATTTGGAATCTTTTCTATGAATAATGATGTGAGCCCCACTGCAAGAAGCAATGCAATTCCAATGATGACTCCCCCTAAAACTCTACGGTTTTTCCCCTTTTTGCTCTTCTCCATCCTGTTCCTCCTGCAGTTTTTCTTTTAATTTTGTTGCCGTAACACCCACTTTTTTAAACGAAGGAGATAGGATTAGCCATACACCAAAACAAAGTACCAGCACAAGAAGCATTGAGCCCAGCCATACTTTCATTCTTCTCCCTCCCCTTTACTATTATTGCGGTGAATCCTAAATATGTCATTTATGGAACTCTTCTACTATAGCATACCGGCAACTCCCCTAAAAAAGAACAACTGGGATTCCAGCTGTTCTTTCATCGCAGATTTCTGTTCTTGACGCCAATCTTCAATGTTCGAAACATGAGTGACCCAGTCTTTATAGAAGTCTGGTTCATGTGATACAGGCAATACTGCTCCCTCATATGTTACAAGAGCTTCTTTAAGAGCTTGTTTGGACTGGGCATCCTGAAGTTTTCCATACTCCATTAACAAAGACTTCAGTAAGGTGGATTTCCCAGTTCCGTTTCTCCCCGCCAATCCTGCGTGTTCACGCGGCAGTAGCAGGAAACAGATATCTTTAAAATTCAGCTGATCTCCATACTTATGGGTCAGATATTCTACTGATAAAATACTCATTTCATTCTCTCCTTTGCTTAATCCTTGCAAAGCTAACAGAGAGAACAGTATGATAAAAAACTATTGAATTTTTGGCAATAAAAAGGGGGTAAGGCGAGTGCGTACGCCTTACCCATTGATTATTTTATAACATAAGAAGTGAACGACGATTTTTCATGAATGATCCGTCACTTTTTGCGAGTTGGATCTTCGTCCTTTGCAAATTCTGTAACAAACCTCAGCTTTGGAGTGGCGCCGTGGTGCCTGATCTCCCTTTTTTGTTCTGGCATGTGGTTGAGCAGATAGCGATGAACATAAACCTCCGCTGCAGTAATAATAGCAGCTGAAATGGCGCTTCCCCAGGCAATCTGCAGATAGCCATGAAGCAGAATCGACCCAAAAATCCACACGATCGCATACGTTAAAATAAATTCTGCCCATAATGTATTGGTTTTGCCGATTCGCGGCAGCAGGATGCGGTCAGCCAGGATGTAGGATACGACCGTTGCTGTAACACCGAAAGAAATGATGTCAGCCAGTGTTGCATCGAAAAAAAGATCAAGCCCAATAGAAAATGCGATCAAGCTCACGATAAATTTTAATAAAATTACTTTTGCCTGTTCCAATGTTAAAACCTCCCTTTCCTGCTACTAGTTTGCAACAAATACAGCAGGTTCATTCTTTTTAGCAAAGAATTTAAACATGCAAAAAAAGCTGGTGCGCATCACTGCGGCCAGCTTTTTTTTTTTTAGAATTAGCGAGTAAATCCAGAAAGCTGCTGCTGAGCAGTAGCCACCAGACGTTTGGTGATTTCTCCGCCTACTGATCCGTTTGCACGGGATGTTGTATCAGCTCCAAGCTGAACACCAAATTCAGAAGCGATTTCCCACTTCATTTGATCAAGTGCCTGTTTTGCCCCTTGGACTAAAACATCATTGTTATTTCCACGTCTTGCCATATGTATGTTCACCTCCTTTTTGTTAACTTCTCTCTAAAAAGGTTTTTTAATGCAAAATTGAATGAAAATATTTCCTCCGCTAATGATAAAAGCAAATCGTCTATTTTATTAGTATGGGGGAAGTAAACCATGATATTCGGCTGCCATGTCAGCATAAGAAACGGCTATTTCTCGGCCGCTCAATATGCCGCATCCATTGAGGCACGTGCTTTTCAATTCTTTCCTAAAAACCCCAGAAGTCTCAAGATCAAACCATTTAATCAAGAAGATGCTGAACGGTGCAAGACCTATTGCCAGCAGCATCAACTTGTGTCCATCGCGCATACTCCTTATCCTACCAGTCTTACTCCGCATGAGGATAAAAAGGAGCTGACCATTGATTCTCTCGTAAACGATCTTGAAATTGCAGAGGCATGTGGTGCGGCAGGGGTAGTCGTTCATTTCGGCACCAGGATCATCAATAATGCTCCGCTATCATCTTACCGCCTAATGATTGCTATGCTCAACAAGGTGCTTCAGCACTGGGATGGCAAATGTAAAATACTGCTCGAAAATAATGCCGGAAAAGCGGGTTCACTTGGGGTAACGATGGAAGAACTTGTACAAGTAAGGAATCTTACAGACTTTCCGGAGCATATCGGTTTTTGCCTTGATACATGTCATGCTTTTGCAAGCGGGCTATGGAATGGGGACAATTGGCAAGAAATCGTGGAGAATGGTGAAAAACTGGGATATTTTGAGCATTTAAAGGCTATTCATCTTAATAATTCGAAATATCCATCTGGACAGGGAAAAGACCGCCACGCCAATCTTTTTCATAATGGAAAGATCCATAAAGATCAGCTTCTTGGGCTCATCAATTCTCCTGTACTGTCTGGCATCCCTTTTGTTCTGGAAACTCCTTCAGAGGAGGGAATAACTCATGCGGAGGAAATACAACAGTTACACAAGGAGTGTGGAAAATAAAAAACTCCCTGTATACTACAAAAGGAGTTTTTATTGCTTACACATAGTCAGAGTCGTCATCCGTTAGTTCCTGATCCAACAGGAACCTCTCATAATCTTTATGCATTTTATTCGGGATGATACGGGTATTGCTGCCATCCATGTCTGTTGCAATGAAACCTTCAATATCCTCAACGTATCCCACATTTTCCTCTGATTCAACAAACATTTCGTTGTAATTGAGCATTCCGTTTTCGGAGAAATCCGATGGCGTCTCACTCGTTCCATAAACGGCTACATCCTGCCAGGAGTCTTCTGCATCGTAGAAGGTAGCATCTTTTTCATCATTATCGTATTGGCCATATGGCGGCATCAATACTTCTTCTTCGATTGGGCGGTCATTGGAACTCGTTTGTTCAAGGCTATGTTCTTTGCAGTAAGCTGTAGTGGGAAGGGCCTCCAGCCTCTCCGCGCTGATTGGCTGTCCGCACGTTTTGCAAAATCCATATTCTCCTGCATCGATTCTTTCAAGAGCTTGCTGAATGGATTTCAATTCAGCTTCATTTAAATCGTTGAGCGCAATATCTTTTTGCCTCTCGAACAGTTCTGTTCCCAGATCACCCGGATGGTTATCATAATTGGAAAGTTCTTTTACCGAATCTTTCACAAGCTCCAATTCATTTCCATAATGACGGTTAAATTCCAATCGATCATTCAGTTCCTTTTGCATTTGCTCCAGCCGATCTTTAAACTGACTGATTTTCTGCTGTGACCACACCATTTTATAACCTCCGAAAGTAGAATCTCGTTCACATTTGTATTATTCAACACAAAGAGAACGCTCATACTTTTCAATCATTGGAAAAAAATAAGGACTGCCTATTTAAAATAGGCAGCCTTGTCCATTAAATATTCTGTTTTGGAGTTAAGCTTAAATGCTATATCCGCTAATTAGCGAGATTGTTGTCCACCAAATCCAGAAAGTTGAGATTGAGCCTGAGCTACTAGACGTTTAGTGATTTCTCCACCAACAGATCCGTTAGCGCGAGAAGTTTGGTCAGCACCAAGTTGTACACCAAATTCAGAAGCGATTTCATACTTCATTTGGTCGATAGCTTGTTGAGCACCTTGAACTAATAGTTCGTTACGGTTTCCACTTTGTTGAGCCATGTGTTTCACCTCCTCGATTGGTATACTTAAATTCTCTCTCTAATGGTGTTGAACCATACTATGTAATATTTGTAAAAATCAAAAGGTCATTGACATGGAACCAAATGGTTTTATATAATCCATAAAGTGAAACCATTTGGTTTTATATTTCCAATTAAAAAGAGAGGTTAAAATAATGTCCAATACGACTGAAGAACGATCAAAAGATATTCAATACTCGGAAATTTTTAATGCTCCCATTGAAAAAGTGTGGGAGACTGTTGCGACTGCAGAAGGAATCTCTTCTTGGTTTATGCCCAATGATTTTGAGCCGAAAGTCGGCCAGGAATTTCATATCCAATCTCCATTTGGACCTTCGCCATGTAAAGTGCTGGTCGTTGACAAGCCGCATAAGCTTTCATTTGCATGGGATCAATTTGGCTGGATCGTAACATTTGAACTAAAAGAAGAAGATGGCAAAACCCATTTCAAACTCACTCATGGAGGTTGGGGCCACCCGGATGCCATCCTTCCAAAAGCACAGCAAAAAGTGTCCGCTGTCCGGGACAATATGAACGGCGGCTGGGCGAAAATTATGCAGAGCTTGAAGAAAACTGTTGAAAAATAATGAACACAGCTAAAAAGCACGACGTCTTCCAAGCAATCGCCGATCCCACTCGCCGTGAAATTTTAAAAATGCTTGCTGGCAAAGAACTTGCGATTACAGAAATAACGGTTCGATTCCCAATGAGCCGGACGGCAGTGTCAAAGCACCTGCTGATCCTGTCTGAAGCAGGTTTAGTAAAAAATCGGAAGTCCGGCAGGGAAAAACTGTACACTCTTCAAACCGAGCCTTTATCTGAGTTAGACCAATGGCTCTCCTACTTCGATCAGTTCTGGCAAAATAAAATGTCCGTTCTGAAGCATTTGGTAGAAAATGATGGTCAAAATTCATAGCAAAACCCGCCGTTTCCGCGGGTTTTGTTTTTTACCAAATATTCTTGAAGTTGCCGACAATCTTATGGGCAGGGATTGCCGAGATGAAGGCTGTTTCATCGATTTTCTTCACAATCTCGACAAGATCTGCCCATTGAATATTAACAATGACACATAATACAACCTGTTTACTCGCATGAGAATAGGCGCCTTCCCCTTCCCACGACGTCACACCACGATGGAAGGCTTCATTTAATGCCGCTGAAACCTCAGTGCCTTTATCGGTGACGATCATGACAGAGCTTCGTTCAGCCACAGTCAGTATCGTATCGTATGTTTTCGCGCCGACATACATCGAAAGAATGGTGAACATGGCCGACTGAACATTAAAGATAACAGCGGAAACGGAAATAATAATAAAGTTCATAATCAGACCGAAGCGTGCAATCGAAAGATTCTTGTACTTTGCAATGACCCGTCCAAGTACATCAAGCCCTCCGTTGGAACCGCCTGCTCGAAGCATAATGGCTCCGCCAGCAAACGAAACCGCCCCTCCAAATATGGAAGCCAGAATGATGTTATGTGTCCACATCATCTTGATGGGAATAAAGTGCAAAAACAACGAATCAAAACCGACGGCCAGCAGTGTATAGATGATGAATTTTTTGCCCAAATGAATATAGGCCAGGACGAGGAGCGGAATATTATAGAGAAAGTATTGTGTACCCACGGACCACCCCAGCGTATTGTAGAGGATCATACAGATTCCCATCAGCCCGCCCGAAAGCAGGTGAGCCGGAAGAAGCAGCGTATTCGAGCCTACTCCGATAAGGAAACTTCCAAAAATAATACAAAGCACTTCAAAGGCAATTCTAACCATTCTGTTCTCCATCATGTGCAACCCTTCTTTTCAAGCAATTATGTATTAAACGTATGTATCTTACTATAAAAAACTTTATGAATGAACAAAAGCAATAACTTCTCGTTTAATATTATCTTTATTGCCTGAGAGTAAACCTTTAAAGAAGAGAGCTGAAGGAAATAGTGCCAGTTTAGCAGAACCAATTCAGCTGATGTTCATAGACACCTCTTTTGTTCTGAGAAGTGTTTGAGCCCTTTGGAGCGCTTCTTCCATTCGATCGAAGAAATGATGGTGCCCGATTTTCCCTGCCAATCCTGTCTTTTCAAGCAGCCTCTTTGGGTCCGGCTGCAATCCCACGATGATGAGTTCCCCGTTCTGCCGAGTGACTTTATTCGTGAGGTTCAATAATGCGGCTTCAGCACTCGTATCAATGTATGGAACGTTTTGCAGTTTAAGAATAACGACTCCCTTTTTGTGCTTATTACTCACATGTTCTTCCAATTGATCGGTAGATCCAAAAAACAGCGGTCCGCTTAACGTAAAGACTTGAATCCCTTCATATTCTTGCTGAACCATACCGTTTTCTATTGTCTGGACTTTATTAATATGCAAAGAGCTGCTCATTCTTCTGATAAACGCAACGAATGCCAAAATTAAACCGGCAATAACGGCTGTTGCCAGATCCGTGAATACAGTAAGAAGAAACGTAATAAGCAATACCACCGAATCCATCGTTTTGGTTTTCAGTACATGCATAAACTGTTTTCTCTCACTCATGTTCCAGGCTACTACCATCAGGATAGGTGCCATACTTGCTAAAGGAATATGTGAAGCGTATGGGGAAAATAGAAGCAGGACCAGAAGTACGACCACCCCATGTGTGACCCCCGAAACCTTGGATACGGCTCCGCTTCTAATATTCGTCGCAGTTCTTGCGATGGCTCCTGTTGCTGGTATTCCGCCAAACAGCGGCGACACCATATTTGCGATTCCTTGTCCGACCAATTCTTTGTTGCTGTCATGCTTGCTTCCTTCTTTCATTCCATCTGCCACCATGGCGGATAACAGGGATTCAATACCTCCAAGCAAGGCGATGGCGATGGCCGGCGGAAGCAAGTAAACCAATTTCTCGACGGATAGCTCAAAGAACTGCAACTCAGGCAATTTATTCGGTATATCGCCGAAAGTCGTTCCGATCGTAGGAATCTTGTCGGGAAACACCAGTAATGCGAGCAAGGTCGATCCCAGGAGGCCAACAAGAGCCGGAGGTATTTTTGTCGTCATTTTCGGAACAATAATCAGCAGGAATAGGCACGTTAGTGCAACCGCCACACTTTGCCAGTTGAACGTATGGATCTTGTCCGCGATCGCCATCATGTTCAGGTGAAACTCCTCATGCTTTTCAACCTTTTTCAAGCCTAAAAAGTTTGCGATCTGGCCAGAAAAGATAATAACAGCAATACCTGTAGTAAAACCTATGATGACGGGTCTCGGTATGTACTTAATGAGTGAACCCCATTTCAGCAAACCCATGATGACAAGTATAATCCCTGCCATAAATCCTGCGATCAGCAGGTTTTGAAAGCCATATTGCATAACAATTCCAAGAAGAATGGGAACGAATGCCCCGGTGGGACCGCCGATCTGATATTTTGAACCGCCTAAAAGGGAGATGAGAATACCGGCAATAATCACCGTATATAATCCGTTTTCCGGCCGGACTCCAGAGGCAATGGCAAATGCCATCCCAAGCGGAATCGCAACAATTCCAACGATGAAGTCTGCCACCAGATCTTTCCTAAAATCCTGAAAAGTATATCCTTTAAATCTGTTCAACATCTCAATAATCACTCCTCTTCCTCTGTCTATGATTCCGAACGGTACAATACTTGCTCTTCGAAAAGTTCACCTTTTACAAGGAATAACTCACCGGTATGCGGATCGTTAACAAGCCCGTGAACACGAATATCTTCTGGAAGTAAAGGATGCTTCTTTATAAGATGAACGGTGTGCTCAACACTATGCTCCACTTTTTCAAAACCTGTCAGCCAGCTTTCAAGATCAATACCTGCGGAAGAGATCGTCTCTATTTTTTCTTTTTTAATGCCTTTTTCGATTACTTTTTCCATGAAGGTTTGGTGCCTTAAGCCGGCCATACCACAATCGAGGTGACCGACCACACAAACTTCTGAAGCATTCAATTCAGATGGCTACCAAGATGCTTCTCATAACACTGCCGAACGGATGTGAGATTACAGCACCCGCATTCTAAATGATTTTTGCGTCGCATTACAAAGCCCCATGGCTTTTGGCAACAACTCGGTGAGCCGTGTATCCATACACGTTAAAATAACAAGCTTCTTATCCGGAAACTTTGTGGTCTCATACGCTCTGAACGCTTCCTCTCTAACAAAGGATTGATTGTGCTGAAGAATTTCTGAAATAATGGTCATTATTCTCTCTCCTTTTTCAGTTGAGTGTAAGGATTATAGCGCTCATTATACAGTGTAACGTGACACTGTACATTTACAGCATTGTAAAAAAAACTGGGTATGTAACCGTAATCATTGAAAAGAAATACATATTTTATGACAAAAGAAAGACAGGAATGATAATGTTAACGGGCTGAATGGTACAGGCTATGTGACTTTTTTCCGGGTCAAAAGAAGAAGCATGATGTATCCTGAGCCCCATGTATTAAATTATCTCCAAAGAGATATTAAGCAGCTTTGACGTTACAATAAACGGAAAAAAACGAAATCTATAGGGATTGTTCAAATTTTCCTTCAAAAAGGAGGGTCTGAAGTGTCAAAAGTATTAAACAAAGAAGCCCCTATTGCCAAAAGATCAGCGGGCTGATTCTCGATCAAAAAGAATCATTAGCGAAAACCATCCTGGACAGCAAGAGCTGAAATTAAAAAAGAAGCATCCGCCAATGAGCGGATGCTCCTTTTTATTGTATTCGAAAAAAAATTAGATCAGTTTGCTTGTATGAATGGCCTCCCGATACCCTGAACGTGTAAAATGAAACGATTCATCGAGAAATCCTTCCCGCTGAAGTGATTCAAGAGTTTCCTCCGGTATATTAATGGTCAGTTCATCCAGGCGTGCATTAATTTCACTTAATGATGCCGTACTTACAAAGTCAGGCTTAAGCAGACGAACAATTCCTTCAATTCTGGAATCCCGCTTTTGGAAAAGCTGAGGTGTTTTATTAATCGCCTGGGAAATCTTGTTCGTAAACTGTATGAGTTCCTGCTTAAGATTAGAGGCCTGAGTTTCTTTTTCCTGAAGCTGCTGTTGGAAATATTTCCTCTCTTCTTCATTCAGATCAGCTCTCGTATACAGCTGCTGGTAAATCTGGGTTTTATCCATCTCAATCTGTCTGAGTTCTTCTTCTTTAAGCCGCTGGGTTTTCATGTCTTCTTCACTCGGCTCATAACGGTAATCTTCATATTCAATCCTATCTTCTGTCTTCGGCCGTTCTTCCTCTGCTGCCCGCGACGTGACGGACGGAGCCTGAGGCTCCTCAAGACGTTCTTCAGCAGCATGCTCTCTTTGCCCATCCCTGTCTGCAGCTTCCACAGCCTGTTCTTCCTGTACGTCCTCTGCCAGCTTATCATCAACCGGCGGTTCTTCATCAATGACCGCTTTATTCCTCGTAGTTTTCACTTCTGCTTCAAGGAACGTTTCCTCTGGTTCAGTATCATTTTGATTTTGATCGTTTCTTGATTCCTGTGCTTGAGGAAATGCTTGTACAGCTGCAGGCTCATCCCTTTTCAACTGAATGGAACCTTCCTCTAATCTGCGGACGAGGTCATTAAACTTTTTGTAAAACATCACTGAAATCGTCAACGCAAAAAGAGAAGCAAAGAGAGAGATAAAATCAGAGAATCGGAAAACAAAAGGCGAGGTGGCAATCTTATAAAAAAGTAAAAGAGCAAATGCACCAATAACAATAACCTTAAGCCAGCTTTCACGATTCTGAATCTGTTCACTTTTGCCAGAACCTCTGCTGCTTCCTCCAAAAAAAGATAATAACTTTTTATTCATAGCGTGTCCCTTTCTTCCACTGGTGCCAGGCACCAGGTAGTAAAGCCTTATGCTGCTATTACATAAATATCGAGAACTTCCGTTTGTTTTTAGGGGTTTATTATTCCTTTTACCCCTTTTTCAAACCTTTAATTACCACCTCCTACAACATTTGTAATGTATTTACACCTTATTGCCCAGGTAAGCGGGGAGATTCTCAATTCCTATATTCAATTTTTCGTTCTGTAGTCCTTCTGGCATAAAATTAGAAGTGTAAAAGTGTGCTATAAAGGTAAAAGTTAACTGAATCTACCGTTTAATGCTAGATGACTGTCTTTATTGTGAAGCATTTTTCGATGCCTTTACGCTTTTGTTACAAAAGACACATGCCCGGCAGCACGATCGAACCATTTAATGCGGGTCAGGAATATCTTTCCATGAGGAGTGTATGATATGGCACAAGTAAGGCTGCTTGATAAATATTTACGAAGATATACACAATTGTCTGAACGGGAACTTTCCCATCAGCTCCAGACTAATTTATGGTTTACCCCTGTACTTTACATTTTTAATTCGTTTATTCTCTTGGCGATCGCATTCACAGCTGACTACAAGCTGAAGATCGGGGAAAAAATGTGGAGTATCTTTTCAGTGAATTATGATCTTACCCAGGCTCTGGTCAGCACCTTGACTGCAGCAACCTTAACACTTACCACTTTTACCTTCAACTTGATTCTAGTCGTTTTCACTACCTTTTCCGGCCAATTCTCACCCCGGATCCTAAAAAACTTTATCGCCAGCAAAGCCACACAGCGAATCCTGGGAATATTCACCGCCAGTTTTTTCTACATGCTTTTTTCCTTTTTGTTTTTAAACAAACGCTTTACTGAGCAGTTTTTTACTGTTCCGCTCATGGCGGTGATTCTCGCTTCTGTGTCCATGGGCACTTTTATTTTCTTCATTAATCATGCCGTTGCCTGGCTGCAGGTGAATAAAATGACAAACGAGATGAAAAAAGAATCATTAGCCATCGTTGATGGTTCTCTTCAGAAGGAAATTGAACCCTACAGAGTAAAAGATACAGGGCCCGTTAAAAATTTGGTTGAGGACCTCGTAAAATCACCCGGCAATCAAATTAAATCGAATAAAGCCGGATACATCCAGCTTATTGATTTTGCTGAAATTATGGAGGAAGCTCAGAAAGACGACATTGTTATTGAGCTGAAGCATGCGATCGGCGATTACGTGTTCAATACGACTCCTATACTTACCTATTGGAAAAGGCAAGGGCAAACAATTGATGAGTACAAATATCTCGCGTTTTTTAGTTTTGGAAAACGCCAGACGGAAGTACAGGACATCGAATTCAGTATCAACAAACTGGTTGAGGTCGCTATCCGCTCAGTGGGAAACTTCGACCCTAAAACAGCACAGAACGCGATATATCAGCTGGGTGAGCTCTTAACTTACATTTCATGTGTCGCTAATTTTGACCCTTATTTAGTTGATCCGAATGGACAGCTGCGTGTCATCCTTCAGGAAAAAGAGTTCAGTCACTACCTTTATAACGGATTGGGATATATCCGGCACTATTCTGAGAATAATGTAGTGGTCGGCATCGAAATTCTGAAAGTCCTGGATATGATTGCACGATCAGCAAATCCAAGAGACTATGAAGCAATATGGGACTTTGCCGTCTACACAGCCCAAGGATTTGAAAAAGACTTCCTATTCGGGCTTGATTATGAAAAATTCAATAGTGCCCTGTATGATATCGCGGTCTCCACAAAACATGAAGGAGACTACGAGCATCTGCGGGAAAAAGCAGGATCTCAATGACAGTAAATGAGGCAGCTGTTATGTTTAAAAACTTTGAGTTAAGAAGAATGCAGTTGAATGAAGTCACGATTCGCGTCCGTATTGGCGGGGATGGCCCCCCTCTTATTCTTTTGCACGGACATCCACAGACTCATGTTATGTGGCATAAGATCGCCCCAAGACTCGCCGATGATTTTACGGTCGTTGTTCCTGACTTAAGGGGATATGGCGAGAGTTACAAACCTCCCACAGACAAAAATCATTATCCCTACTCAAAACGGGTCATGGCTCAGGATCAGGTGGAACTGATGAATCGATTCGGCTTTCATCATTTTTCTGTTGCAGGACACGACAGAGGCGGACGATGTGCTTACAGACTGGCTTTGGATTTCCCTGAAGTAGTTACTAAACTTGCAGTACTCGATATCGTTCCGACAGGTGAAGCCTTTCAGAGAACGGCAATGGACTTTGCACTGGGCTATTTCCACTGGTTTTTTCTGGCTCAGCCTTATGATTTTCCCGAAAAGATGATCGGTGAAAATCCTGCCAACTTTTATTTCCGAAACGATCGGTCAATGTTTCATCCTGAAGCATTAGAAGATTACATGCGCTGCAGTAATGGATCCTGAAACCATCCATGCCATGTGTGAAGACTACCGGGCGGGTGCTACTTTTGATTTCAATCTGGATCAAGCAGATAAAGGCAAAAAGAAAATCAGTTGCCCGGTGCTGGCACTTTGGGGGTTACAAGGTATGCTTCCACGATGGTATGACGTCCTTTCCGTCTGGAGGGAATGGGCGGATCAAGTGCAAGGATGGGGCATTCAATGCGGCCACTATCTTGCCGAAGAAGCTCCTGAAGAAACCTATGATGAATTATACTCCTTTTTTAAATAGCGAATAAACAGCTTACATATGATAGGCTATAAGAAATAAAAGATTAGGAGTTTGTCTATGTGGATTCAGAAGGGAAATCGGATTGAGATTGAACGGCATGATGTTCTTTTTGAAGAGTGTCTTCGTTATTTAAACCGGAACCAAAATGAGCTGCTGCATGAAGTAGATATAGAAAATAAAGTCATTAGGAAAGCGGTACGCTGTGAAAAAGAAATTGTTTTGATCCAGCTGGAAGCCACAGATCAGCATCTTCTTTTATCATTTCCATTACATGTTCCTGATTCACGTTCAAAAGCCGAGATAGTTCATCACGTCATCGATTGGATGGACCTGGAACGCGATCTTGCCCCCTTCTATCAGTTGGCAAAACAGGATCATATCTTAAATCACATCGTACACGGACGGGAGGGGCTTCGGATGATTGGGGTACCTGACCTGTTTGAGGCTATGGCCTGGTCGATCATGGGACAGCAAGTCAGCCTTCATGTGGCTTATTTGCTTAAGAAGAGGCTTGTGGAACGCTATGGGGAATCTGTGGTTTGGGAAGGAAAAGAGTATTGGACGTTCCCTGAGCCTGGCATCATCGCCAAACTTACAAAAGAGGACTTGCTCTCCTTAAAGTTCACGAACCGAAAAGCAGAATATTTGCTTGGGGTTGCTGACATAATCGCCACAGGTCAATTAAAAAAAACGGCGTTGCAGCAAATGCCTCTGCCTGTGATGGAGAAATCATTGATTGCCATTCGCGGAATCGGGAGCTGGTCAGCAAATTACGTGATGATGAGATGTCTGCGCCACCCTGATGCTTTTCCTGCAGCCGATGTGGGTCTTCATAATGCTTTAAAGAAGGTTATCGGTTCCCATTCCAAGCCAAGCCTTTCAGAAATCATGGAATGGTCTGAAAAATGGACGGACTGGCGGGCCTACGCGACATTTTATTTATGGATGGAGCTGGCTGGCGGCTGAATGAACATGACAGCATTATGCATTGCTCACACTCGGCTCTAGAATCGTAAAGCGGTTGTTCACGGTATCCAGGTTTGCCTGGGCGCCGATCGGAATGGCCGCCTTATAATACCCATGCGCGGTTGTGACGTTAGTCATCAATGGTTTTCCAAGTGGAACCATATAGTTAGTAATGAGCTGATCATATGTTACTCCGTAAGCGGGTTCGCATCCTGTACATTCTCCCATCACAATGCCTGCACACTCCTCGAATGTCCCTGCTAGTTTTAAATGATCGATATAGCGGTAAACGGTGTTGATCGGTTCATGGGTTTCCTCGATTACTACAATTTTTCCGGCCATATCTATTTCATACGGAGTTCCTAATGTATCCACAAATGAAGTCAAATTGCCGCCAACAACTTCTCCTGTTACATTTCCCCTTACTCGGCTGATTTGTGGAATGCCAGGCGGATTCACAATTTGCCGTGGCGACTGGAACGTTGAAGTGGCCAGAAAGAACTGGTCATAGTTATATGCTGGTGTATTCAGATTAAAATCCAGAAGAAGAAGACTTTGCAAGGTCATTAAATCTGCATATTGATACAGCACATTCAGCAAGATCGTAATGTCGCTGTAGCCCGAGACGATTTTAGGGTTCTGCCGAATGACATCAAAATCAAGATAGGGCAAGGTCCCTGCAACTCCTACCCCTCCTCTAGTCGGAAGAATCATCTTCACGTTTTTGTTCGTAAACATCTCCATTAGATCGTCCGCCCGCTGTTGATCCGTTCCAGCTAAAAATCCAGTATTCGCATATACATTTCTTCCAAGGACAATATTAAATCCAAGATTTCTCAGTGTCGTTATACCTTCATTAATTCTCTGGGCCGAAAGAGGGCTCCCGAGTGTCACAATTCCGATGGTGTCACCTCTTTGCAGTATCGGTGGTTTAACAGCCATAAAATCATCCCTCCATCAGCACGGTTTCCCATCGAAATTCCATCATTTATGTATATTAAAGGGATCATTTTGCTATAACTGAATCTTTTTTATATCCTGCAAATGAATTTCTAAAAAGGAACAGGGAACAGAGCGGATACGTAGAAGTATATAAATATAACATCGTGCCGTTCCTGATTCCCAAAAAATAAGAAAGGGGAATTTGTATGAAAGAATATAAGGTTATTGAATCCAGCGGGCGGTTTACTTTCAGCCTGGAAACGTTAAAGGACCTAAACACTCCGTTATCCCGAGAGGAAGCCGAACAAATCAAAGAAAAGCTGGAAGAATGCGTCCCCTTCCAGCTCGAGGTTGTAAAAATTGATTCAACGAAAAAATGATGACCTGCCCATCGTATGGCAGGTTTTTTCATGTTAAAATGAAAGCCTCCTTCTTATGTTTTGTGTGATTATTTAAGATTTCTGTTTTTTCAAGTACAGCATAGATCGAGCACCAGGATCTCTTTGAAAAATAGATCGGTATGTTCTGTTTGTTAGCCTTTTTCTTAATTGCAGCTGAAAATTCATGATTAATAAAATCCGTTAGTACGAGATCTAAATTCACATGGCTGGGAATCTCCTTTTGAGACATTCTAGCTTTTCTTCCGCTCACATGAATGATTTCCTTTATCCCTTCATACTGCAGCTTCTTTGTAATTTTTCCAAGATGATCTCCGCCAACAATCATTAACGATGGCATAACAGCCTCTCCCTTCCCTAGCGGCGACAGGTTCATCCATGACAAGAAAATCTGGATTGAGTGCCATCGCTCTTGCGATGACGATCCTTTGCCTTTGGCCACCGGAAAATTCATGAGGATTCTCCAATCGCATCTTCAATCTTGATTGTTTTTTTCTTCCAGTAACATCTATTTTGTTTAAGCAAGTTTACTACAGTGCTTTATTTTGCTTTACTTTTCAAAGGGAGATACGTATTGGCTACCACTTCTCCAAACGAATGAAACGGGCGCTTCGCCTCCGTTTCTGGATGTGCGAGTGTAAGTCTTGGAAAGAGCAGTTCAGCCACTCGGTACGCTTCTTCAAGATGCGGATAGCCTGAAAAGATAAAGTGATCGATTCCAATATCCTGGTATTCTTTCATTCTCTGTGCAACCGTATCTGGACTTCCTACGAGCGCGGTTCCTGCCCCCCCTCGTACCAAGCCTATACCCGCCCAAAGGTTAGGACTGATTTCCAAGGAATCTCTTTTTCCGTTATGAAGAGCAGCCATCCGCTTCTGCCCGACTGAATCATATCTTGAGAACACCCTTTGTGAAGCGGCGATCGTTTCTTCATCCACATATTGAATCAGCGAATCTGCCGCAGCCCACGCCTCTTCTTCTGTTTCCCTGACAATCACATGAAGCCGGATTCCAAAGCTCACCTTCCGTCCCTGCTGAGCTGCCAGCATCCTGACCCTCTCGATCTTTTCTTTTACCTGTCCAGGCGGCTCTCCCCAGGTCAAATAAACGTCAATATGCTTGGCGGCTACTTCTAGCGCCGCATCAGAAGAACCGCCAAAATACAGCGGCGGATATGGCTCTTGCTCTGAAGGAAGGAGTATTTTTCCTTTTTCCACCTTCAGATGACCCCCCTCATAGTCAACCACTTCTCCGGCAAGCAGCCCCCTCCAGACCGTCAAAAATTCATCCGTCAGCTCATAGCGTTCAGTATGTGATAAGTGCAATCCGTCACCGGCAAGCTCTACTGGATCTCCCCCTGTCACCACATTGATCAATAACCTTCCATCAGAAAGACGGTCAAAGGTGGAAGCCATTCTTGCCGCTAGAGAGGGAGAGATCAATCCCGGACGTACCGCGATGAGGAATTTCATCTTTTTGGTGGCCTGAATTAAGGAAGATGCGGTCACCCACGCATCTTCGCATGAGTGTCCCGTCGGCAGGAGTGCCCCTTTAAAGCCAAGGCTATCTACCGCTTGCGCAATTTGGCGAAGATAGGAGAGCGTAATAGGCCTTCCTCCTTCTGATGTTCCCAAATACCGGCTGTCTCCATGTGTCGGCAAAAACCAATATACGTTCATGCCTTATTCCCCTTTCCCTCAGTGTCTCCCGCAATCTGAAGTTCTCCTTTTTCTAAGTCCTTGATGTACCAATCTTTCTTTACCTCATCGATCAGTTCATTCAGTGATACGATCAGCCGTTTCTCGATTTCCGGATCAAACGTAACGTCATGGCCATTGTTATGCTGCAGCTGCAGATCGATAAAGTAAATACCATTTAATATGTTCCTTGCTCCAATCGCATAAAGGACAGGCTTTAACGCATAATCGATGCTCAAGAGATGAGCGATGGTACCTCCCGTTGCGATGGGCAATATACTTTTTCCCGTTAGAATATCGCGTGGCAGCAGATCCAATAGTGACTTAAGGACCCCCGAATACGCTGCCTTATACACAGGAGTTCCGATAATGACGGCTTTTGCTTGCTTTATGCTCTTCTCAATTGCTTTCAGCTGTGGACTTTGAAAATTGCCAAGAACAAGATCTTCCGGCGGGACATCAAGTACAGAAAAAGATTCTGTTTCAAGTCCCCCTTTTTGAGCGAGCTCACTTAAATATTGAAGGACGATTCCTGTTCCCGAGGTTACCGATGGACTTCCCGATATGGTTACGATGTCTGCCAAAGTATATTCCCCCTTAAATGTTTTTTATAAAAAAGGTGTGCAGCGCTCTTGCCAAACCTCCTGTGCCGAAGGAAACGTGTGCTCCACGGCTTTCCTTTCCTTTCTTGCTTTGAACGTCGGCCAGGAATTCAAGGATGTACACTCTGCGATAGAGAATGTTTCTTACTCCCTGCTTTGCAAAATAGTTTTCAATCGTGTTGTACAATCCTTTATTCACTCCGTATCTTTCTTTGCAAAGGCCTGTGAACTCAAGATCAGTTAAATTAACAAGGTGCAGCTGTTCCTTCGTGATCGATGCAACAAAGTTTTTTGGGCGGTGCCATTCTCTTAAAGACGCTTCTGCCATGTTCATCCCTCCATCAAAATGTTTGCTGCTCACTCCTTCTCCAGAGCCTTCTCAACAAACCGGTTCTCTATCACTTTTGATGTATTGAGCTTTTTGTTGATGCCTCCGACTTTATACAGAAAATCAGCCTGATGCTGATGGGCTTTTGCGAACTCCTCTGTTGTCGGAGATAGGATTAAATCCGATCGCTTTAAGACCGTGCGGACAATTTCCGGATCCAGTTTCTCACGTTTGGCAATTTCATTTGTTACTTTATCCGGATGATGGATAAATTCTTGTCTGACTTTTTCATACGTTTTTAAGAAGACGACCGTTAAGTCAGGATGCTCCTTCGTAAACTGTGTTCTAGCCACGAGAAAGCTTGGCGCATTGATATTTAAGTTCTCTCCATCAGCGAGGGATTTTGCCCCTGTTTGATAGAGTGCAGTGGTTGCGTAAGGCTCCCAGGTCGACCAGGCATCAATGGAGCCGTTATCGAGGGCTGGCCTTGCTTCATCAGGCTGCAGCTGTACAATTTTTATATCTTTGTCGGTCAGACCTGCTTTTTCAAGAGCCATGTAGAGGAAATTGTAAGCACTGCTTCCTTTAGCCACGGCTATTTTTTTACCTTTTAAGTCCTTCAAATTTTTGATGCTGCTGCCCTTAGGAATGATGATGGAATTTCCTTTTTTTCCGTTGGTTGTCACCGCAATCGCTTTAAAGTCCACATCACCAGACTGCCCGGCAATAAGAGGCGTACCCCCAGTGGCACCGAAGTCCAGTCTTCCAGATGCCAGTGCCTCAAAGTGAGGAGGACCGCTTGAAAATTCGTTCCATTTTACTTTTACGCCTTCTTTCTCAAACGCTTTTTCAAAGTATTCCTTTTCACGGGCATAAGGCAGAACGCCGGTACTTCCCTGGACTCCGATATTGACCCTAACGTCACCTTTCTGCTCAGCGTTCGTGCTTTGTTCACTGCAGCCGGAAAGCAAAGCCATCAATAAAATCAATAGGAATACACCTGGCATGATTTTTCTCTTCGTTAATTGTGTCATCTGTTTTCTCCTCTCCTTATATGCAATCTACTACTAAACTTTTAATGTATATAGACCTGTGTTAGCCTCTGGCCTTTGAAGCTGGAAGTGAACCCTTAATGTATCTCCTTCATACTTTGTCCGGAATAACCCTCTGTGCTGTAATAGCGGAATAACATGATCGATGAAGTCGTCCGATCCCTCACTCAAGAGCTGAGGCATAATATTAAAGCCATCTGCTCCTTCGTTCTTAAACCATTTTTCAAGTTCATCGGCGATCTGCTCTGGAGCACCTGCGATGGTATAGTGCCCTCTCCCGCCGGCAAGACGAAGCAGAAGTTCCCTGATGGTCAAGTTCTCCCGTTGTGCCAGCTCCTGAATCAGCGGAGTCCGGATGCGGTGTCCGTCCGTTAACGGAAGCTCTGGAAGTGGTCCACCAGCGGATAAGCAGTACAATCGTAGCCTGTTCTGCTTTTTGTGCAAGTTTTTTAAAATAATTAAAATTCCAGTGTTTGATCCACGGTTGAGCTAGGATGCCCTCCACGAAGCTTCGTGGTGGCCCATTCCTGCCAAAAAGAGATTAAGATGGAGCTGCCTTTTGTTTTGAGCCATACCGAACACCTCCTTTTATGATTTTTCACCCGATAAAGCTGTCGCGCCATTTCAGAAGCCGTTTCTCAAAATAGCGGACCAGTGAATCGGATGCTTTACCGAACACCGCAAAAATGATAATTCCAACAAAAACAACCGACGTTTGAGAAAATTGCCGCGCATCCATAATAAGGTATCCGATGCCTTCACTTGATCCCATCAATTCGGCGGCGACCAAAGCCAGCCAGGCCGCTCCCAACGAAAGGCGCAGACCAAGAAGAATATTCGGCAATGCAGCCGGCAGAATGAGATTTGTAATCTGTTTCCATTTGCTGAACTCAAGGATCTTTGCTACATCAAACAGCTTAGAGTCCACCCCGCGGATCCCCAGGAACGCATTCACATATAGCGGGAAGAATGCCGATTTTGAAATCAGCAATATTTTTGAGAGTTCACCAAATCCGAACCAGAGTATGAACAATGGGATCACAGCCAGCGATGGAATGGTCCGCAGCATCTGTAAGGTCGGATCCAGGGTTTGCTCTGTTTTACTTGAAAATCCAACAACAAGCCCAGCCAAAAGCCCAAGCCCCCCTCCCAGCAGAAATCCTGTAATCGCCCGCAACAGACTGATCTTAAAATGGGTAAATAACTCTCCCGTGCGGATGAGATCTTTAAATGCAATGAAAATTTCACTCGGCCGAGGCAGCAAGGTGGCTGAAATCAGTCCATAGGCACCTGCAACCTCCCAGATGACAAGAATAAAAAACGGCAGTGCTAATCCTCTCACCCAATGGGAAAGGGGTGTTTTTTTTCGGTTTTTTGTTTTTACGGCGGACTCTTTTCTTCTCTGTTTTCGATCCAAGTTGGTTGTCGTTAATACTCCAGTCTGATCGCTCATCCTTTCATCTCCTTTGCTTCGTTTTTTATTGGACAGCTTCTGATTGTTCGTTTACTTCTACTTTTTCAAATTCACTCAATACCCGCTGCCGTATTTTTTGGAAGGCGGAATCCGTTTTTCGCCGGGGATGCGGCAGTTCGATCGGTATTACCTCCCGAATCGTGCCCGGCCGGGGATTCATAATAACAACTCGGCTGGCAAGATAGATCGCTTCATCAATATCATGTGTAACAAAGATCATCGTTGTCCGGTTCTTTTCCCAGATATCGAGGAGCACCTCCTGCATATGTGACCGTGTAAAGGCATCCAGGGCTCCAAATGGCTCATCTAAGAGGAGAACCTTAGGATTTCTAAGCAGGGCCCTTGCGATCGATACCCTTTGTGCCATTCCTCCTGACAGCTCTTTTGGATAAGCATTTTCAAATCCTTCCAATCGGACAAGCTTGATCAGTTCGCTTACTTTTTCTTTTGTTTCTTTTTCTTTCAAAGGCAAGTTTGCCGCAATATTTTTTTCAACAGTCAGCCACGGAAATAATCTTGGTTCCTGAAAAATAAATCCTTTATCGATGCTCGGCCCGGATACTTTTTGATTATCAAGCATCACAGCACCCTCATGCCTTGTATCCAAACCAGCAATTATCTTTAGCAGCGTGCTTTTTCCGCAGCCGCTCGGGCCGATCACCGTGATAAATTCACCTTTGTTCAGACTGAGATCTATACGTTCCAGTGCTTTCATCACGCTTTTCCCCGTTTGGAAACTTCGATCCAGTTTTCTAATTTGCAGTAAAGTCATTACCAATCTCCCTTTCTTCTTTACGATTCGGCAAAAGAAAAACAACCGGAAACCTCCTTATTTTAGGAAAGCCTCCGGTCGTCCGGTCGACGCAATATTTGAATGGCCGTGCTGCGAATAAAATTCCCCCTTTCAAATGAAAAAAGGTTCATGTACGAAAGAAAACCAAAGACCATGTCTGCAAATTTCAAGACACGGCCTTTGGTTTACCAATCAGCTGTACGATATTTTTTTACTCTTAAATAAAAAACCTCCCCTTACCTGTCATGGACGTGTAAGGGGAAGTGTATTGCATGTTCTTCCTTTCTTATCGTCCAAGCTGCTGCTTGTTGGATTTGGCACAGTTCTCTGAAAGAGTCCGCTGCCGAGGTTTCATGGGGCCAATTCCCTCCACCTCTCTTAATAAGAAAAAATTATGTAGGTTTAAATCATATAAACCCCATCGGATTAATTGTTATTAAAACAGGTATAGAATACAAAGTCAATAACATTTTTGAAAAATCTAAAAACAGCCGGGTCGCCGATACATTTTCAACCTTCTTACATAAAACGATTCAGCCTTCAACATACTAATTGTTGGGAGGTTGTTCGTTATGTTGCTTTCTTGGTTAACCGGTATATTGCTGGCTGTCCAGCCCCTCAATATACCAGACAGCATATCTTTAGTACATGAAGGGCAAACCATTGCGATCGTTGATCGAAAAGACTTCATGATCCCGCTGCCGGGTACGCCCGTTATCGACGGCGAGAAACTTGACTTGTTTACGGCAAAATTGGAGGGGCAGATCTACCGTCCGCCTCTAAACGCAAGGATCAATGAATCGGGAGGAATCACTTCTGAAAAAAAAGGATCCATGCTCTATAAAAAAGCGTTTAAAGAACGATTTTATATGAGTTTTTTCAGTAAGGGGCCTGTAAAACTTGAAATTCCTCAATTACCGGTCCATCCAAGAGTGGACAGCGAGCTTCTTGGAAATATTCGCACGAACCAACTTGCTCATTATGTTACCTATTTCAACCGTTCCAACGAATCCAGGAGCCATAATATTTCACTTGCTGCAAAAGCCATTGACAACCATGTCGTATTTCCTGGAGAAACCTTTTCCTTTAATGGTGTTGTAGGCAGACGAACATCGGATAAGGGGTACATGCGTGCTCCTGTTATCGTGCGGGGGGAGCTTTCGGAAGGAGTCGGCGGTGGAATTTGCCAAGTGTCCTCTACCCTTTTCAATGCAGTTGACCGGGCAGGACTTCATATCGTTCAGCGTTTTTCACACAGCAGGCTTGTCCCTTATGTACCGAAAGGGCGAGATGCGACCGTAAGCTGGTATGGCCCGGACTTCCGTTTTCAGAACCGTTTCAACCAGCCGATTCTTATACGAGCGAAAGCGTACGGAGGGAGCATGATGGTGATGATTTCGTCTTCTGACGTCATTCACGTGCCTCCAAAAAAAAGCACTAATATGCGGTAGGGAAGTAATTGTGTCAACATTGTTAACCATTGAGCAAACCCATTCCCATTTCATAATGGCGGTGTTAGAATAAACGAGGATTTGATCATCTTGGAGAGAAGTGATGACATGAAAAGTCTTCCGTTTTTCTATATGCTGTTCCTAATTAATGGATTGCTGCTTGCCGGTGGATTAGTCAGCCCGACTTACCTTGTTGTTGCCCGCTGGAGCATGGTTTTCTTTAATATCACAGCACTTGCTGCTCTCGTCTATTTCAAAGAACAAAGCAAGAGAAAAAGATGGAGCAAAGTTTCACCACGGGGCCGTGTATTATGGTGGGGAGCTTTCTTGTTCAATATCGTTTCTGCAGCAAATGAAGTGCTGCATTCAGGACTGTTTCAATAATTGGAAATTACAGCTCAGCATAATGCTGAGTTTTTTTATTTTTTCGGGTGAATTTGGATGTTTGTCCTAAAGCGAATCAGGCAAAAGAATGGAGAGCATGATAAGCACAAAAGGGAGTTGGCGAGTTGTTTGGTTTTACAGAGATATGGAAATTTTTCTTATCATTTTTTTTCATTCTGCCTGCCGTAACATTATTGCATGAATCCGGACATTACTTTTTCGCCAGAATCTTTGGAGAAAGGTCAGAATTCATGTCGGTACAGGAAATGTCATCAACAAGGTCGGCGCACTTCGTATCCGTAACCTTTTCTTTTACCAATTCACGTACTTTTCGTTTTAATACGTGTTCTTTTCCCTCATGCCTATGGAACAGGCGAACGGATACCCGAGTGATGGACTAGCGGCGCTTAATGCGATCAAAGGAATCAGTCTGGAAAATCAAAACTAAACAGCCCGCCTGCATGCAGACGAGCTGTTATTTATGTTCAAAATACTTATAAAATACGTCAGTATACGCTTTTGCTTCACACCCGTTTTTCTCAAACACCCGCTGCATTTTTTGGTTGGCCAGGTGCGTACTTCCGATATAATATTCCGCCCCCATCTCCTTTAAGAACGACAAAGATTGGCCATGCATTTTCGTTCCGCTCCCTTTAAACCGTTCTTGCGGAAGCACTCCGAAATAAAACAATCTGCCTTCATTTGAAGTACCTGGTTCAATATGAGGAATGGAGATCCCTTTTGGGCCCTTATTATCATAAAACACCCGGCAGGAATATTCCCATCCGCTGCCAAGTTCCTTTTTTACGGACTGTAAGTGTTGTTCCATCGTAAGTGATGAAGGAGTATTGTCCGAAAGCAGCATGCATTCCCTCCATATTTCGATGAACTCGGCTTCAGTCAGGGTTTCATCTTTCAAAGAGAGCCATTGAAACATAGAGGTTTGGTCTGTTAATCCGCTTAGATTCCGATATACATCTACCTTGGAAGAGTAATAAACAAATCCCCTGCGGATTAATTCATTTGCAAGGTTCTCATAATTTCTGCCATCCCGTAATAGTACAGCCTGAATCCGCTGAAGGCTCTGCTTCTTGGCTCTCAGTAAAATTTTTGACAGCCCCTGCTTCCACTCTTCGGGCTTAAGCCTGGGATCTGCCTGTTCAATTATGATATACTCAGGGCTTCCATCTAAAATTTTCATACCGGGTAAATATGGATTACACATAAAGGAACGCCTTTCCCCTTTGTAAACACTTCAAAGTTTCCGCGTTTCGTTCGTACCATCTTCGTTTCCCATTGTCTCATCCTTGCACCACCCTCCACATAATTATCTGGCCTTCCATTCAACATATACTCCATTTGATTTTTATTTCCTTGTCCAATATAAAAACAGCCGCCCGTGAGCGGCTGTTTCTCAGTGTGATTGTTTCGCAGGATCAGGGCTCCATCGCAGCAATTGGCCGGCGTGTGTGAGCCCCCCGCCGAATCCATACAGCAAAAGGATGTCCCCATCGTTCAGCTTTCCTTTTTTTATAGCCAGATCCATCGCTAGCGGAATAGAAACCGAGGAAGTATTTCCGCAGAACTCCACGCTGGTGAGCATTTTTTCTTCCGGAAACCCTGCTTTTTCACAAATCGACTCAATCATTCTCAAGTTAGCGCTATGAGGTACAAACCAATCCACATCATCCAGCTTCATGGCCGCTTGATCTATAAGTTTATGAATACCCTCAGGAATGGTGCGGACTGCCCATTTGTAGACTTCTCTCCCATTCTGGACCATCTTATCTGTCTTCTCCATCTCCCACCCCTTCATGCTGGTGGAAAAATTCGTTCGGTACACATGTCTTCCTCCATCTCCGTTCGTCCCATAATGGGCAGAAAGAAAACTGTGATGTTCCTCATCTCTTTCAATCAAAACAGCTGCGGCTCCATCACCAAAAAGGATGCAAGTAGATCGGTCCGTATAGTCTGTTGCTTTTGTCAGCGTTTCGGCTGCTACAACTAAAATTTTGTTATGGAGGCCGGAGGTGATCAAACTGTTTGCCATATGAAGGCCATATGTAAATCCAGCACAGGTAGCATTAAAATCGTAGGCGAGGGTATGAGGAATACCGAAAAAGTCTTGAATTTGGCAGGCTACACTTGGAAAAACAAAGTCAGGTGTGGTTGTAGAAACAAGTATGGCATCAACATCATCAAGTCCCTTGCTGTAGCGTTCGGTTAATTCTTGAACAGCCTTTATAGCCAATGTGGAGGCAAACTCATGCTCTCCTGCCACTCTTCTTTCCTTCATGCCGGTACGCTGTACAATCCATTCGTCGCTAGTATCGACGAGCTTCTGCAGATCTTCGTTTGTCAGGACTTTCTCCGGTACATACGTGCCGATCGCTGTCAGCCGTGCTTTTGATTTCATATTCAACCCCCCAAAAAATTATAGGTTAGTGTTATTACTAGGTACTAATTTATCAATAAGTTTACCACGAATCCCCAGGAAATCAATTAGTTTTCCCTGATAAATATTTTGTCGAACGATTAATATTCACTAAAGAGTTGTTTAGCACTAAAATAAATTTTAACGATAAATTATATTAAAATAGGGTAGGAGGAATTTTATGGAAAGCAGTTCGGCTCATGAAGTAAGGGTGAAAAAGAAGACATCGTTCGGAGAAATTTTTGCCAACCGGCAGTTTATATTTTTATGGATCGCAAGCATTTTTACGGGGCTGTCTTTTTCTGTCTATTTAATTTCAGAAACCTGGTTTGTCATTCGGGCTCTTGAAGCCCCAGCAAAACTGGGAATCATTATGATGCTCACCACTATTCCCCGCGTACTGCTCATGTCGATCGGCGGAGTTCTCGCTGATCGGATGAAGCGTTCTCATGTTATCTTCATTTCCAATCTGACAAGAGGCCTGCTCGTTCTAGGCCTAGTGCTTTTGATCATGAATGACAGCATGAACCTTTTTTTCCTTGGTTTATTTGCATTATGTTTTGGTGTTCTTGATGCTTTTTACTGGCCGGCTAATCAATCCATGCTTCCCGCCATCGTTGAAAAGGAGCATATCGTACGCTCCAACTCTCTCATGCAGACCACCAATCAGCTTTCTCTTTTAATTGGCCCAGTCATCGCCGGCTTTATCATTAAGTTTGGCTCATTTAGCGGTGTTTTCGGCTTTACTTCTTTCCTGCTGATCTGCAGCAGCATTCTTATCTCGCAGATCCGCTATCCTCAACAGCAACCCGAAAAAAAGAAAAAAAGAGAATCAGCATTCCAGCAATTAAAGGAAGGGGTTGTCTACGTCAAAAGCGTGCCCTACCTGCTCATCACGATGGCTACTTCTATTTTTGTCAACCTCCTCTTGGTTGGTCCACTGAACATCGGATTGCCCTTAATGGTAGACCAATATCTAAAAGGAGATGTTTTGTCGTTAAGCTATCTGGAAAGCTCGCTTGCAGGCGGCATGGTTGCTGGAGCTTTGCTGACTGGGGCATTGAACATAAAAAGAAAACGTCCGGTCATCAGCCTTTCTCTGATCGCCTTTCTATCCGTCTTTAATATTTTTTTAAGCCAAATGACCGCCCTTTGGCATGGAATCTTGCTTCTCTCGATGGCTGGCGTATGCTTATCGATTTCCAATATTATTTCTCCCTCACTAGTTCAGGAGATGACGGATACACACATGATGGGCAGGGTGCAAAGCCTGATGGCTACAGCTTCTATGGGTTTTGTCCCACTCTCCTTTGCTTTTGTATCCTCTTTGCTTTCCGTAGGAATTCCGATTGACAGGATTATCCTTGTTTCGAGCTTGGCCCTCACTATATTTGTGGGTGTTGTTCTTTGGAGAAGCAAAGTAATCCGATCGCTGGATTAATGACACAAATGAGCATCACGTTCCCCCTTAATAATGTGGTATTCTGTTTAGTAAAGATAATGTTTAGGTGGGATGCCACGTGGCTCAATGGAAAACACAATCGATTGATTTAATGAAGATCTTCTCAGATCCCAGACGAATCAGGATTCTTCACCTCGCTTCCGAGCAGCCCGTAACGGTAAAACAGCTCGCCGGTGAACTGAACGAGCACCCTTCCAGGCTGTATTATCACGTGAAAAAGCTGCAAGACGCAGATCTTCTGGAAGTGGCGAAAACAAAACAGCTGGGTAATCTTGTGGAGAAATATTATCAAACCGTTAACATGGAAGGTGTGCTGTATAGAGGTGATCTCCAGGCACAGGCCGAACAGCCGGAAGTCGCACTTTCACTTACCTATCAATTAATCGAACCAGCGTTAAAGCTGTATGAAAAATCGCTAGCGAAGGTGAGAGAAGAAAAAGAGCTGGGGATTGAACTGAGTGAGCTCCCCTATCATGTAACGATCAATTCCTCGAGCGACCGCATGACAGCAAAAGAATGGCAGGAATCCTTTCCTCCCATCATGAAGGCATTGGGAAAAAAAGAGAAAAAAGATTTCGACTGGCCGGAACGCCCTGGAAAAAAGCTCTTGTCCGAAGAAGAAGCTAACAAAGTCGGCACGTATCAATATGTCTTGATCAGTTATCGGATTGAAGATGCCGAGGAGCTTGGAATCGTGACAGGGAACGAAGAGGAGAAATAAAAAGAGCTGCCACCCGCATTCGCAGGAGGCAGCTCTTTAAAGCCGTATTTAATTACTATCAAGCCTGTGAAGTCAATGGAGGCTTCGCGTTGCAGGGCCATTCCACTCCTTGTTTCGTCTGTAAAAGAGAACATTGCCATCGGCGCAAGGAACAGACTGATCACCATTGGAGTTAAGTTCCATAGTTGTATTGTAATCCCAATTAGTCTTGCTCCCTTATCTCCTTCAGCCATGAGTAATTACTAAAATAAACTCTATCCATATCGCGATAGAGTTTATTAGTCTTTTTTGTTTTTATCTTTAATAATAGCTGGTTTAAATAGACCGGCGCCATCTCCATAGTATTCCGGAACATCTTGCGGCAAATACAAATCTCCAAGCTTCACATCGCTTTCAATCGCTTCTTTTTCAGAAGAAAACGGTACAACAACCTGTACATGTACTTTTAGATGAACATATACCTCAATATACGTATTGTTAATGCCAATATTTTTTGTCTTCGTTTTAAGCTCAGAATCTACATTACCCACTATGCTCATTTCGACCGGAATGGGCGGACCAACATCGGACAGCAAAGAATTATTAAACGCAGCACCTAGAGGGATCTGATAGACTACTGAATTTAGACGGTTGCCGAACCTGTCTTTTTTGGTATGCTGCTGACTCTTAATTTCATCATGGATACTCTCGGTCATCTTCCCCAATATTTGATTAAACATCTGGTAATTCAAAGTATAAGCCGGGCGCTGTCCTTCCTCCTTGTTTGTGATGATCAGTTTATTCATATCAATTTGATCTCTGGTTTTAAGGATGGCATCGTTAATCGCTTCATCACCAATATTGTGAACTTCCGAACGGGCGATATTTTTAAGAATGGGCTGTATTTTATGGTCAACTAACCAAAAGGCAAAAATAGTCATACCGAGGAGCATGATCAACGAGTATAACAGCACACGTTTAAACGGCAGAGGTCCTTTACGCAGTTTCATTCGATGGCCAAACATCATACACCTCCTTCTTTATACGTACGTCCGGAAGAAAGTATTTATTCCTTGTACGCTAAGCGCTTCAGTATTGCCCAAAAAAGAAAAACGTGCCTGATTCGGGCACGTTTTCTTTGAAGGAAAGCTTATAAGGATATTTTTAGACGAAGGTACATTTAATTCGCATATAACCGATACGTATCTGTTAATTTTTCACCATTACCATAGATATACGCTTTGGATGGCGCGTAGAAATTAGAGCTATCGTATTTCCAATGAATTCTTAGGGCCATGTATCCACCGGCTCCATAGGTGTTCGTTCCTCTCTTTTCAATGAATTTGGAAAAACTGTCCCATGTCCGAGGACCCACTACGCCATCCGCGGCAAGGTGGTGTGTTTTCTGATATTTTTTAACAGCATCTTCCGTTTTTGGACCAAAGATTCCATCGGAGTCGATGACTGACGAATCAGTATAAAATCTGAGAACATTGATAATATACTGCACGTTCTTAACTTCCACGCCCCGTGCATCCTTGCGCAGGATTGAATTCTTATCCCAGTCCGCTGGGTGATGGAAGCCAGGTGCTGAGGCTGATGCTGTTGAAAAGGAGATCCCCCATGCCATGAGGACCACTGCCAAACTGGTAACGATTTTTTTCATTTTTACCAACTTCCTTTTTGTATGGATTTAATACCCTTTACAAATTTCCCCTCAGCCTGAAGATTCCCCCTCTTTGTAAAATTAATCCTTTCTTTCTTGAGGCCAATGCCCTGTTTTTGACCTGTATCTTAAGAATCAGTGTCCAACCACTGTTAGTCAGAATAGGATAGTTTGTACGTAAATAAGGAGGTTTCTGGATGAACCATTATTGCAAAAGAATGTATCCCCAATTCCCGGGCATGTTCCCCGGGATGCCTGGCGGACAGCAGCAG
>NZ_JBDPNU010000008.1:0-1821 GCF_050468105.1 Fictibacillus sp. NRS-1165 | reverse complement strand
CCATGATCTTGCGATCATGAAAAGATGATTCAGCAGCGAAAGCTGATGATCATGTTAAAGGTTAAGCTAGAAAGGGCGCACGGTGGATGCCTTGGCACTAGGAGCCGAAGAAGGACGGGACGAACACCGATATGCCTCGGGGAGCTGTAAGTAAGCATTGATCCGGGGATTTCCGAATGGGGGAACCCACCATCCGTAATGGGATGGTATCCATATCTGAATACATAGGATATGAGAAGGCAGACCCGGGGAACTGAAACATCTAAGTACCCGGAGGAAGAGAAAGCAAATGCGATTTCCTGAGTAGCGGCGAGCGAAACGGAAACAGCCCAAACCAGAGGGCTTGCCCTCTGGGGTTGTAGGACACTCAACATGGAGTTACAAAGGAACGGGGTAGATGAAGCGGTCTGGAAAGGCCGGCCAAAGAAGGTAACAGCCCTGTAGTTGAAACTTCGTTCCCTCCTGAGTGGATCCTGAGTACGGCGGGACACGTGAAACCCCGTCGGAATCCGGGAGGACCATCTCCCAAGGCTAAATACTCCCTAGTGACCGATAGTGAACCAGTACCGTGAGGGAAAGGTGAAAAGCACCCCGGAAGGGGAGTGAAAGAGATCCTGAAACCGTGTGCCTACAAGTAGTTGGAGCCCATTAACGGGTGACAGCGTGCCTTTTGTAGAATGAACCGGCGAGTTACGATAACGTGCAAGGTTAAGCTGAGAAAGCGGAGCCGCAGCGAAAGCGAGTCTGAACAGGGCGCCACAGTACGTTGTCGTAGACCCGAAACCGTGTGATCTACCCATGTCCAGGGTGAAGTTCAGGTAACACTGAATGGAGGCCCGAACCCACGCACGTTGAAAAGTGCGGGGATGAGGTGTGGGTAGGGGTGAAATGCCAATCGAACACGGAGATAGCTGGTTCTCCCCGAAATAGCTTTAGGGCTAGCCTCGCGGCTAGAGTCCTGGAGGTAGAGCACTGATTGGACTAGGGGCCCCCACAGGGTTACCGAATTCAGTCAAACTCCGAATGCCAGAGACTTATCCGCGGGAGTCAGACTGCGAGTGATAAGATCCGTAGTCAAGAGGGAAACAGCCCAGACCATCAGCTAAGGTCCCAAAGTATACGTTAAGTGGGAAAGGATGTGGAGTTGCCCAGACAACCAGGATGTTGGCTTAGAAGCAGCCACCATTTAAAGAGTGCGTAATAGCTCACTGGTCGAGTGACTCTGCGCCGAAAATGTACCGGGGCTAAACGTATCACCGAAGCTATGGATTGTACCGTCAGGTACAGTGGTAGGGGAGCGTTCGAAGTGCGGTGAAGTCAGACCGGAAGGACTGGTGGAGCGCTTTGAAGTGAGAATGCCGGTATGAGTAGCGAAAGACAAGTGAGAATCTTGTCCATCGAAAGCCTAAGGTTTCCTGAGGAAGGCTCGTCCGCTCAGGGTTAGTCGGGACCTAAGCCGAGGCCGAAAGGCGTAGGCGATGGCCAACAGGTTGAAATTCCTGTACCACCTCCTTTCCGTTTGAACGACGGGGGGACGCAGGAAGGTAGGGAGAGCGCGCGAATGGAAATGCGCGTCTAAGCAGTAAGGCTGATTGTGAGGCAAATCCCGCAATCGTGAAGGCTGAGCTGTGACGGCGAGGGAAATTACAGTACCGAAGTCCCTGATCCTACACTGCCAAGAAAAGCCTCTAGTGAGGAAAGAGGTGCCCGTACCGCAAACCGACACAGGTAGGCGAGGAGAGAATCCTAAGATGATCGGGAGAACTCTCGTTAAGGAACTCGGCAAAATGACCCCGTAACTTCGGGAGAAGGGGTGCTCTG
>NZ_JBDPNU010000007.1:0-1135 GCF_050468105.1 Fictibacillus sp. NRS-1165 | reverse complement strand
GAGAAGCTCTGAATTGAAGCCCCAGTAAACGGCGGCCGTAACTATAACGGTCCTAAGGTAGCGAAATTCCTTGTCGGGTAAGTTCCGACCCGCACGAAAGGTGTAACGACTTGGATACTGTCTCAACGAGAGACCCGGTGAAATTATAGTACCTGTGAAGATGCAGGTTACCCGCGACAGGACGGAAAGACCCCATGGAGCTTTACTGCAGCTTGATATTGGATTTTGGTACAGTTTGTACAGGATAGGTAGGAGCCTGAGAAGTCGGAGCGCCAGCTTCGATGGAGGCGTCGGTGGGATACTACCCTGACTGTATTGAAATTCTAACCTGGAACCGTGATCCGGTTCGGAGACAGTGTCAGGTGGGCAGTTTGACTGGGGCGGTCGCCTCCTAAATCGTAACGGAGGCGCCCAAAGGTTCCCTCAGAATGGTTGGAAATCATTCGCAGAGTGTAAAGGCACAAGGGAGCTTGACTGCGAGACCTACAAGTCGAGCAGGGACGAAAGTCGGGCTTAGTGATCCGGTGGTTCCGCATGGAAGGGCCATCGCTCAACGGATAAAAGCTACCCTGGGGATAACAGGCTTATCTCCCCCAAGAGTCCACATCGACGGGGAGGTTTGGCACCTCGATGTCGGCTCATCGCATCCTGGGGCTGAAGTAGGTCCCAAGGGTTGGGCTGTTCGCCCATTAAAGCGGTACGCGAGCTGGGTTCAGAACGTCGTGAGACAGTTCGGTCCCTATCCGTCGCGGGCGCAGGAAATTTGAGAGGAGCTGTCCTTAGTACGAGAGGACCGGGATGGACACACCGCTGGTGTACCAGTTGTTCCGCCAGGGGCATAGCTGGGTAGCTACGTGTGGACGGGATAAGTGCTGAAAGCATCTAAGCATGAAGCCCCCCTCAAGATGAGATTTCCCATCACGTCAAGTGAGTAAGACCCCTTAGAGATGATGAGGTTGATAGGTCTGGTGTGGAAGCGTGGTGACACGTGGAGCTGACAGATACTAATCGGTCGAGGGCTTATCCTTAATTAATCAGAAGTTTGGATGAAGTTATCTAGTTTTGAGGGAATATGCCTCAAACAAAGGTTTGTCAGCGACAACATATTCGAGGAAGCAAACGACGACTCTCCGGA
>NZ_JBDPNU010000006.1:0-25745 GCF_050468105.1 Fictibacillus sp. NRS-1165 | reverse complement strand
TTATTCAGGTTACAGTTCATGATAAGATCGGTTTTGTTTGGCTTCGAAAACTTGTTTTATGTTAACCACCATGCTAATTTCACCCGTACTCGGTCGTGACCGAAAACATTATTTGAAACATCATTTGAAACATTCTTTCAAGGACCCCTTATTTGCCGGAACCAAGGGGAATGGCGGGGAATATCCATCTCTTGCACCGATACCATGCCTGCAGGTGAAAGGACAGCAGGGGCTCGCTTTTCATGGACCACAGAAGGTAAATATCAAGAAGGTCAGTTAATTTACATGGAGCTATCGGGAAGTTACAAACGTTATCATGCACCCCTGACAAGAACGATTTTTGTAGGTGAACCACCCCATAAAGTAAAAGAAACGGCAAAAATTGTAAATAGAAGTGTTAAACGGTACACTATCCACCATCAAGCCAGGAGTACCGTGTGAAGATATAGTTATTCGCCTGTTTAGACGGAGAATACTGTTCCTCTTCCAGCAACTGTGTCAGGAAAACATAGAGTGCCTGAACACAGTTTGTTGAGTGATACACAATCCATACACTAACATATAAAACAAATATGCAGCCGGTTACAACGGTAAATAAACAAGCTGGTAAAATAGTAGTTCATGTAACCAAGTCAACAAGCAAAACCCTGAATTCGGCCAAATAAGCCTAAATTCAGGGTTTTGCTTTGTGCCAAAGAGCGGGATAAAGCACATTTTCCGGAAGGGGCCACATCTTCCGTTTTCGTCGGTTGTCTCCATATTTCTATCCTATAGATGATTTGAATATTGATACCATTTTTTATTTGTCAAAAATCTCATAACCACCCGTTTTCACGGCCGTTTATTTTTGCAATGAACTGATGAGAGTACATAAAGTAGTCAACTATGAATGATTAAAATATTTAACATCGGGTCAAAAAAATAAAAAAAGTTCCCTCTTTTAGTGAAATCCGACTAAAGAGGGAAACAACGGTTGATGGAGATTCGTTGAAAAACCATCTATATTCACCTTATAACACTAAGTTAAACAAATTAAGGGTGTTACTACACTACAGGTAGGTTTATCCATATTCTATCCTTAATACTTGTTCTGAGTGTTAAGGGGGCAGTTTTTTCATGGTTTGTACTTCCTGAACAAATCCGAGAGGGCAAGCTCTATAATATCCTTCACTTACTTGCATTTTCTTGTTAGATTGAAAAGAAAATTATAATTATACGATTGTTAACAGCAGATTTGTGAAATATTAATTGTTACGTTTTATATATTTGGTTAAGGAGGTCATTGGGCAAATGGGGGCTGTTGAACGAAATGGATATCGGTTTGAACCAGAATATAGTGTAATCAACCAAAATGGCGGCATTCATGTATATCACAAAGGTGAGTTTTTGGAAGAAATAAAATTTTCTTTTTCAGGAAAATTTCCAAATCCTGATGAAATTGAAAAGTTAATTGATACCTACTGTAATCAGCGAGGGATTTAATTTCTTTTGAAGGAAAAGGAAAAAATGTTTCTGCACACTGTGTATTAGGTTTGAAAATCTTAAAAATGATGAGACAGAATTAAAGCAGTTATCATTTGACCTCTAATCCAGAACAAAATATACTGTGGTTAACAATAAAATATCCATCCTTTTTAAAGGGGAGTAGCTGTACAGCAAAGTCGTCAATACGGGTTTATCCTCGGCTTTGTTGGCAACAAATGTTGTTTGCGAGACCTTTACCATTTTATTTGGTAAGGTCTTTTTTGGTTTATTAAATTCTTTGAATGGAGGTTACTGATGTCTATAAAGAGAACAATCACAAATTACTTAAAGAAAGAGGGACTAATACTGTTGAAACAGAAAGGAATTCCTCTCCTCAAAAAGGAGATTAATAAAAGAAAAGGTAAAAAAAGTAAATAACAAATGTAAATAAATATTATGTGGAGGTTGTTTCATGAAAAAATGGCTGTTTGTATTTACTGCCAGTATTATGTTAGTCCTTGGCGGATGTTCTTTCCTGGATGATACGAAAAACACGGTAACGTATGCAAATGATGCAACGGATTATGTAAATGAAGCCACTACTTTTGGCAAAGAAGTCCCTTCTCTTGCCAAACAGGCGGTTGGGGATGAACAAGCAGCGCAAGAACTGGAGACAAAGCTGAAAGAGATGAAACAAGAGATTGAGACCTTTGATAAACTTGAAGCGCCGGAAATGGCTGCTGATCTGCACCAGCAAATGGTTGACCAAAATAAAAAAATTGAAGCAGGGATCGACGTGTATTTAAATAATATCAGAGGCGGCAAACTCGATCCTTCTGTTCTGGAAAACACAGAAATGTTTCAGTCCATCCAAGAAATAACAAGCATTATTGACCAAATTAAAAAACTATCATAATAGGATGAAACTCATGCTCTATTTATGAGCCGTTTGAAACGCCATTTGATGTTTTATAATGTGAGTACTTAAGAAAGATTAAGTAGAAAATTACCCTTATTCGTCTCCCTCAAATGGCTTCAATATTAACAATATCCAACAAGGCCAATAAATGCCAAACCCTTTACAAGAAATGACAAGTAACGAAACATTACAACAAATAGTACGAAATCAAAATAATCAACCTTAAAAAGGAAGGACCAGTACATAGTAACATATTTGTACTGTCCTTTGTTTTCTATAAAAATCGAGAAAATCAGATACGTGAGAACCAAAAAAAGACGACCACTTAATGATTCGTGAAACAGAAATAGAAATGCCGATTCCGGATATCCGGGAGATAGTGATGAAACGTGCATAGTTAGTTTCCCGACTAACCGGGCTTCTCTGTATTCCGTAACATTTAATCCCGGAAAAAATGAAACCACCCAAGAAAATCGTATCTTCGGGTGGTTTAGACTGCTTCCGTTGTTTTCTCTTTTTGATCTACAACCGACGTAAGGACAAGATTGTGAATCGTAATTTCCGGGCGGCTGCCCACGCGAATGTTTACTCCGGTCTGTCCTAAGCCTTCACTAATATAAAACGGCTTACCGTGGTGTTGATGTAATCCCTTTACCATGTTCATCCGAATCAATTTCCCCATTTTAACAAGATGATACGGCTTTGGCCAATTAATTTGACCTCCGTGAAAATGGCCGGAAAGCAAGTAATCAAAAGGGAAGTCTTCTATTTCTAGAACAATATTCGGATCATGCGTTAATACTAGATTGTATCCGTTCACAAGTCCTTCATATGATTTGTGAGCGTCACTTCGATTTGTACTAAAGTCATCGATTCCAATAATGTTTAATTGCTTGCCGTTAATCATGAGTATATCATTTTCGTTTTGCATTGTTTTACATCCATTTTCCTCTAACAATTGCTTTAGTTTAATGAAGTTTGGATGAGTCAACCAGTAATCATGATTACCGAAAACCGCATAAGTTCCATGCTTGGGTTTCAACTCATTAAACACCTTTAAATAAGGAAGTAATTTAGGTATGCTTCGTTTCCGGTCTAAAAAATCACCGGTTAAAGCAATTATGTCAATCGATTGATTTCGCAAGCTTTCATAAAGCTTCTCTGGAGTAATAGAGATATTTTCAAGATGCATATCGGAAATGTGCAAAACACGGAAAGGCTGCGCATCTGAAGGTTCGGTAATAGTGGAAGCATTTATTGAAACGTTGTTGATCACAACTTGTTGAGTGTTTTTATAGCCTTTATATAGAAGGACAGACAATAAACTAACAATAATAATCGTAAAAGAAATAAACAAAAATATCCCCCCTCTAAACAATTATAGGCAAAAGGAGGGGAAATTGGTACTTGTAATTAGTGGAGATGTTTCCAGTAAGGTGTCTATGGTGTCCCGTATTGTTTGAACAAGCTTTCTTTTGACATAAATAAATACTTTGGAGTGGTGCTCTTTCGTTCTTTTGCATGTGGCGCTGAAAGGAAAAAAAATGGGATAGTGTGCGAGTTGTTTGAACCATTTATACGGGCGACTCGAAATCTTATAAGGCTCAAATCCTAATCGTTCGTAGCCTTTATTTAGCATCGTAATGCCAATAATCCCTTTAATTTCACCTTCATTTTTTTGACGTTGAATATATAACGCAAGATAAGGCAACGACTCTTTTGCTTTTTTATAAAGAATCATTGCTTTTTTAAGGTCATTATCCATACCTTGCAGTTCTTTTAATATTTGAACGTTGTGTAGATGTATCTTTACGAGTACATCATTTTTTTTAATACATGTTCCATCAGATAGAACGACTGTACGACCTTTATAACGTGTTAATCTTACCCTGAAAATAGTCGTATTGACTCTCGTTCGTTCAAGGTATTGCAAACGAGTAAAGAAATAATAGAGCGGATCAAACATATTCCATACTGATATAAAGTATAGTCTCAATCTCATTGTTATTCTCCTTGCAAATTTAATTTACCAGTAGGAAGGATCCTATTGCCATTCAGTCATATTTTAGCTAACTGTCATGAAAAATATTGATGGGAATTGAAGGCAGGTTTGTATCGGACGGAAATTCAGCTCTCCATTTTTAGGAACGAGGTTATAATAGAAATTGACTAAACATGTTTAATCATTAAGCACACATAATGAATAATTTTGTTTAATTATTTTAATTCGTTTTTTAACAACCAGTTATGAAGTTTTGAAAAAATGAGTAACGCAAGAATGGAACCTAATAAAACAAGCAACATATCCCATTCTGCATCCCAAATATCCCCCTGCCTGCCTAAAAATTCTTTAGCTGCTTTGCCTCCTTGTATGTTTTTAGAAATAGCTGCAAATAACCATTCTACGATTTCGTACAATGAAGCGATCGCCAGCGAGATACTTATAGCGATAGCAACTAACCAGGGACCTTTTGTTAACGGCGTTTTCCGTAATAACATTTCTGTAATTACAATTGTAAAGAACCCCTTTAAAAAATGTCCAAATCGGTCATAGTGATTTCGATTTAAATCGAAAACATCTTTTATCCAATTAAAAAGAGGAACCTTTGAGTAGGTGTAATGACCACCGACGAACATAAGAACTGCCAGGATAGCGATGATGAAGTATGACAGAGTAGTGAGTCGAAACCTATTGTAGGTTGAAATCACAATTATCAATCCGACAATAGCAGGACTGACCTCCAAGACCCATATTAAATATCCTGCTGGCTTTATCACAGACCATATAAAAACGGCTGTAACAGCAATTAGTAAAAAAAGATGAATCTTTGTAAGTTTCTCGGGTATCATTTTTTGCTCCTATAGTGATTTCTTTACTAACAGTATTAAAACAAACGCGATTTTGTATACGAATTTTCTTGCATCTAAAAATGATCGTTCATTTCAGCCACTATTGACCATTGTAGTTCCATGCTACAACTAAGAGGATGCATTTGTAACAAAAGCAATGAAGTATTGTAAGGACTTGTGAATAACGGTAGTAAGGACCGGAAATGCGAGTAAAATACACCCGCAGATTTCAGGGTTGAAATGTTTTTATAATGGAAGGTTGTCTAAAAAATTGCTAGGAAACAAAGCGAATTTCTTAAAAAGGAACAATTACACGAAAAAAGCCCACTTGGTTAGGCAGGATCTCTAAAATTAACAAAAGCCCAATTAACTTATAATTGGGCTGCTTGATATTGTTTTTTTTGTTCTTCTTGCATTTCATTTTTATCATCGTCTTTGTTTGGTTCATCGTTTTGTTCATTACGCTCATCTGATGGATCTGGTTCTTGTTTATCTTGAGTGGTTCCACAGCGAAACATACCGCCTTTAGCTTCGAGGAGGTTGAAATGGATAGGTACCCCATAAACAAAACAAAAAAAGAAAAATCCTGTTACAGTATTTTGATTTCAGCTTAATGGTGTTTACCTTCCTATTTGTAATTTCGGGCTGTG
This sequence comes from Fictibacillus sp. NRS-1165, assembly GCF_050468105.1. Lineage (NCBI taxonomy): Bacteria > Bacillati > Bacillota > Bacilli > Caryophanales > Fictibacillaceae > Fictibacillus > Fictibacillus sp. NRS-1165. The sequence continues at coordinate 19,862 of NZ_JBDPNU010000006.1, read as the reverse complement.
CAGCATTAACGGTAAATTTATTGAGATTTTTTAGGAGTTGATGATGTTCCTTGTGCTTGGTAACTGCTGTAAGACCTGATGAGATTTCATTAGTTGCCTGTTTGAGTGCTTCTTGGGCTAGTGTTGGGTCGGAAGAGGATTTTTAAATCGCTTGGCTAGAAAAAGTTATTGGAGGAGGCTGTAGAATTTTACTTCTCAAAGGGAAAAGAAGAGTTAAGCTTTGAAGATAAAAAATCACTTATACGCCATGTTGTAAAAGAGATACGAGTATATAAAGACATTATTCAAATAAATACTTTCTAAGGTAAAACATAATACACAGTAAAGAATTGGGGATTTTTTATCAAAGCTTCATGAATCAAATTACAATTAATGAGGATGACTGATCCAACCGTAATTGTTGGCTTACCATTGTATGAAATCTTTAAAAAGGAAATTGTGTAACCGTACGTACGACAAGAGTGAAACTTCGAAAGCTACCATGTTCTATTGGTAGCTTTTGTTTCAAGTCCAGCACTGAAAACAATAACGACGTTCAACTGTACCACGCTTTATTTATAATATCAATCAACACCGTGTTGTCATCTGATTGGACTTTGCCGGTATCCTTAGAGATTACATAATAATAGGGCATGTCGAACATATCTTTTAACTTTTTCGTTGACAAGTGTTTTGCCTGAACTGACATGTGTAAGTCGTTTGGTTTAACCCTCGATGTTGTAGCAAGACAAAATAGCCAATACTCTCCGGCATCCGGCTCAAAATAGTGGTATGGCAATACATAGAAACCAGCTTTTTTGAGGGTTGCGTGTATACTCCAAAGGTACTCTGCCGTCGAGTCTGCATTGGAACAAGCTATACTGATTGCGCCACCTGGTTCTAGACGTTCTTTCAAGAGACTGTAAAATTCACTGCTGAAGAGACGGGAGAGCTCGGGACTTTTTACGTTTGGCTCAGGAAGGTCAACAATAATGACATCCCATTTTGCCGGGTTGTTCTTTACAAACCTTCGGCCGTCTTCAATTACGGTCTGAACTTTTGGATGATTCAATGATCCTTTATTATATTGAACCAAAGGCTTCAATTTTTTACCAAAATTGACCATCTCTTTGTCAATGTCAAGGGTAGTGATATTGCTCACATTGGAATAACGAAGGGCCTCACGAGTCGTTATTCCACCGCCACCGCCAATGATCAGGACTTTCTTCCTCTTTCTTGCAGCAACCATTGGGATGTGAACCATTGCTTCTGCGTACAAATCGTCATCAGCTGTTGTGCCAAACATTAGGTGGCCATTGCTATAAACCAATAGATCCCCATTATGATCGACGAGGGCAATCTTCTGTGTGGGAGTTTCAAATTTTCGTAAAATCTTATATGTCCCTTGAGGTTCTTCTTCCTCGCTGATATAACCTCTTATAGAATCGGACCCCGAGTCCCCATACAAATTCATAAATAACCTCTCCTTTTTTTAATAAATCCAATTCGATTCCAAGTGCCTATTGGAATTGCTTCATCTATGGTCCTGCCAATCATGAGGTTTTATAAGTGCCATAGGTACGTAAACAAATGTAGCATTTAAAACTCGGATATTTTGATACCTAGTTTGATCTTGATCACTTTTTGTATTGACTTGCAAACACTTCTTTGAGATTAGTTCTATTCCACAGATCTAATAAAAAGTAATGGCATGATATTCTATTTAGCTTTCCGAAAGGCAGTCTGTGTGAATGTCCATCTATACATTAAATTGGTGAAAATACCTATAGTTTAAGATAAGGGAAAATGGTTAATCGCATCGAATGAACTTTTCCCGATTTGTAAATACTTATGGAGGACTATTATGATTGCTTTTGTTTAAGATTATAACAACTGTCTTTGCGAGTGAAATTAAGCATTGTTGGAAAAGGAAAAGATTATCTCTATAATAAATGTTTTAAATTGGTGAGGGAAAAACTATTATGGAGGAGGAACTTCAAGCTTTCGTTAAGGTGGTCCTGTTAACTAGATAATAAACAGAAGGAGGATATGTATATGGAGTCCTTTATTTCAACTGTATTGTATTTTATTATTGCAATTGTAATGGTGCTTATTGGAATAACAATTTTTGAATTAATGACAAAAAAATATAAAGATTTGCATGAAGTCTTAAACGGTAATCGTGCAGTTTCGCTATCAATCGGCGGAAAAATTATCGGGATTTGTATAATTCTTTCATTCTCGGTCTATCATGCCTCAGACATATTAGACACTGTGATTTGGGGAGCACTTGGTATCCTTTTGCAAATCATTGCATACCTATTATTTGAGCTTTTTATACGAAAGTTCTCTGTAGAAGAAGAGCTTCGTAATGGAAATATTTCTGTCGGAGTTATCAGCTTCTGTGTATCAGTCGGTATAGCTTTTGTAATTGGTGCTTCAATTTCCTAAGGATTTCTCAACTGGCTTGTAACGTTAGTGATCGTATGTGGCACCCGGTGTTCAATTCGTTTATATAGAAATATTGAGTAAGTGGGTTTGATCTTATTAATCCAAAGAAGACCGTTTCCAAAAGGATTTAGATGAACTGGAAGCGAAGAAGAAAATTAGTGAACAACATAATTATGGAGGAAGAGGCAGCAGAATTTTACTTCTCGAAAGGAAAAGATGAGATAAGCTTTGAAGATAAAAAATCCCTAATACGCCCCATAGACGGAAAAAAGCGCTGAAGGCAAACGGCCAGTGATCTGGAATAAACCCTATATGTACAATTTTAAAATAGAAAACTGTCATCTAATTTTAAGTGTACCCTTAGATGATTTGTGTTCATAAATAGAAACAATTAAATGAATTATTTTCAATACAAGTTTTGGACGTACCCTGTAATGCCTGCCTTACATCACTGACTCAGTGAAAGCAATAGGTTGAAGGACGACTTTAGAACAAATATCAAACACTAAAAACAATAAGTAACCTCGATCAGTGTGTGCACTGATCGAGGTTGCTTTTTGTATGTTTTTTTAAATTCTTTTTACAATAAAAGTCTTTCTTTTTTCCGAATATTCTTTACAATGTAATTAGTGCTTATTAGGCTGAAGACCAAACGATTTTCTCAAACATCTGCAACCACAAGGAGGAGATCCACAATGACATTTAAACGGCATGGAAAAGCAGTCATCGAATTTCCAAATGATCTCGACATTGTCATCACTCGTGAATTCGAAGCTCCAATAGAACTCGTCTTTGATGTAATGACCAAGCCAGAATATATGCGTAAAACCGTAGCTCCATATGGGGAGGAGGTAAAAGTCTGTTCGATCGATTTGCGGGTAGGAGGGGACTACCACTATGTCCTCGTGCCAGACGGTGGAACCGAGTGCTCATTTCATGGAACCTACTTGGAGGTCGAGGCGCCGACCCGGACCGTCCAGACTTGGCTGTTCGATGGATGGCCAGATGTGGAGGCCGTCGAGTCAATGGTTCTGCACGAAACACACGGAGTGACGAAGATGACGTACAAGCTGTCATTCCGCGACCAGGCTGGCCGCAATCACATGAAAACTTTCGATGGACACCAAGCGAACTTCGACAAAGTGGAGGATCTCTTGAAATCACTCCTTGATTCAAAGGAAACGGTCTCGGAGTAACAATTTCAAATGCACAGAGTACAACCTTTGTGCAGTTTAGTGACGGATATTATATTTGAAAACTTACCAGTACCTCATGTGTTGCCACATACAGTCCAGACACGTTGAATGCTGTGCGTTGATAACGAAGAAGGCCAATCTTATGAAAGATTGTAAGTATTTATAGATATACTTTAGTGGCCTTCAATAATTGAACTATAACCTGAATAGTGGACATTTTGAGTATACACATTAATAAAAAACAAATAGAAAGAGCCTGTTTTTTGAAAAAGATTGAAAAAAACAGGCTCTTAATCACATTAATTAATAGTAATGACTTCAATTAAGATTGATAATTTTTGTTATATCTCATTTCCTTTTTTAATACCGTATATTTAAGTTTTAATTAGCTGCAGTTGGTCTTACAATTATCTCGTTTACATCAACGTCTGCAGGTTGCTCAATCGCAAATAAGATTGTGCGAGCAATAGCATCTGGTGAAATAGCATTCTTCCGATACTCTTTCATCACCTGACTTGCTTCGTCATCCGTAATACTATCAGCCAGTTCAGATTCGGTTACCCCCGGTGAAACGATGGTTACGCGGATATCATCGCCAACCTCCATACGAAGCCCTTCAGATATAGCCCGGACTGCAAATTTAGTTGCACAATACACAGCCGCAGTCGGTGAAACGGTGTGTCCCCCAATTGAAGAGATATTAATGAATTGACCAAATCCTTGTTCCTTCATAATCGGAAGCCCTGCTGCAATGCCATGAAGTACGCCGCGAACATTAACGTCGATCATACGATCCCATTCGTCAACCTTCACAGCTTCAAGTTTTGAGAGGGGCATCACTCCTGCGTTATTCACGATCACATCAACTTTTCCAAATCTGTTTTTCACATAGTTGATGAGTTCTTCCATTTGATCCCTTTTGGTGACATCCAGTAACCTATAATCCGCTAAGCTACCTTCTGAACGAATTGCGGATGTAATAGCCTCTAGTTTTTCCGTGCGTCTTGCTCCTAATACAACATGTGCACCGTTTTGAGCAAGAAGACGTGCAGTAGCTTCACCGATACCGCTGCTTGCCCCCGTAATTACTACAACTTTCCCTGCAATGTTAGACATGTTTTTTCCCCCTTAGATTTTCTCACTTTTTCTCAATTTCTTTACATACATTAATCAACCATTAAGAAACCCGTCCCGTTCAGTTGGCCGGAAGGGGTTGTTACCTGTTTTGGTTGCTCGGTTCAACGAATTTCAATTTACGAACCTATGAGTTGATAATGGATTGTCCACCCAGCGCTTGGCTGGAAGTAGATCTGGCATATTTACGTGATAAGATCACAGCTCCCACCGCAAAAGCGGTTCCCAGTGCCGCGACCCAGGTAACAGAAGACAGCGATATCTGCTCTACGACAGCACCACCGATTCCAGCTCCAGCTGCCATGGCAAGCTGAATGGTTGAATTGTTCAAGCTAAGCATTATGCCTGAAGATTCAGGTGCGAGCCTAATTAAGTGTAATTGCTGCGGAGGACCCGGAGACCATGTTGAGCATGACCATAAGATCAACACCGAGATCAAAAACACTGGAGATTGGGCAAAAAGCATGATGAGAATTAATGCTGCGACATTAAGCGACAATCCTCCGATTAGGGTACGGTGAATGCCCCATTTATCCGTGCCGAAACCTCCAAACTTAGACCCGATCAAGCTTGCGATACCTACCGCGAATAATGTAATTCTCAAAGTTTTGTCACTCATTCCGGTTACTGTAAGAAGGAACGGTGAAATGTACGAGTAAAAAATCGAGTATCCAACAATCCAGAAGAAAGATACGGATAAGCCAATCAACATTTTTGGTTGCTTCAGTAATGAGAGCTGACTACGTAAGGGTACAGGAGCCTCTGCATCCATTCGTGGAATGGTGATTGCAATAATCAATAGAGCTAATAGCCCGATTAAACCAATTCCCCCGAAAATTGCCTTCCATTCGTAGGCTGAGGAAGTCACTCTCCCGATAGGGACGCCGAGAATCAAGGAAGCGGTGAAGCCCATAAGTACCGCCGCAATAGCGCTTCCTTGCTTGCCTGGCAAGGCGACCTTGGTCGCTATCGTAAGGGAGCCAACAACCGTGACCCCTGCGCTTATCCCCATGAGGATCCGAGATGCGATAAGAAGTTCATATCCCGGTAACATACAGGCAAGTCCATTACTGATTACAAATAAGGTTAAAGCATAAAGTAACAGCTTCCGTCTTTCCATACGTGCTGTTAAAGCCATACCAATCGGAGTGCCAAAAGCATAAGAGGAGAGCGAAAAAATGGTAATTAACTGACCGGCCGTCACTAAAGTTACGCCCGTTGACTCCGCAATCTTATCTAGAATGCCTGCTATAACATACTCCGATGTTCCGACTAAAAAACTAAGAACTGCTTATGTGTAGATCTTTAATGTGCTGGACATGTTATTCAATTCCTTTTCCGTTTATTTACTCTTCTCGATATAAAATCATCCCTGCATGATAAAGAACGCCATTACGAAAATCCCCGTCAGCTGTGAAACCGGTATCGTCTATATAGTCGATATGATCTCCATTAAGAATATAGCGGCCTTGATAGGCGCTTTTCCGATTTCCCCGCGCCTCGTCGTAACGTCCGTTAGGCAGAAGCTCATGTCGGATATATCCGTCCTGGGTAACCCACATGCCTACATAAGATGTTTGTTCTTCATTGTTTCTTTTTTCCATTTTCATTTTCTCCTTTTACTGTGGATTGTGAAGGTTACTTCTCAAACAGTCTGGAGCATATTGGGGCAGATACGGTAGCCGATTCGGAGAGAGTTATTGCACAATCGTACAAAATGTATAAAACTATATGTAAGAGCTATCGGAGCGGAAAAAAGGGAGTGTATGATAATATTATGAAAATGAATGACGAAATCACGAGACAACAGAAGGAATTGGCAAGTCTTATCGATCGCCATACACCTAACTCTGGAAAACATGATACCGCTATTTCTTCTTTAAAATTATTTCGCTATGAAGGAGAGAAGCAACCGATCTATTCGGTCTATGATCCTGCGTTGTGCATTGTTGCACAAGGAGCAAAAATGGTGATGTTAGGACAAGAATGCTATCACTATAATCCAGCGTCCTATTTGGTCGCCTCCGTAAATTTGCCGATTACCGGACAAATCATTCAAGCTTCTCACCAGCATCCTTACTTAAGCCTTCAACTGGATTTTAGTACGGGTCAGATCGTAGATATTATCAAAGCGTCTCATTCGGAATGGGGTGATAAGGAAGGCTTGGGGCGAGGCCTGTTGGTGAGCCAAACGAGCCAGTCTCTTCTTGACGCTGTATTGAGATTAGTTCGGCTTCTAGATTCGGAGCGGCATATTCCTGTTCTTGCTCCTTTGGTCATTCGTGAAATTCTGTACTGGATTTTGCAGGATGAACAGGGAGGGGCTTCGATCCGGCAGTTCGCCGTGGCCGGCAGCCATGCTGAGAGGATTGCAAAAGTGATTAGTTTCATAAACCGCAATTTCACTAAGCCTTTACGTATCGATGAGTTGGCAAAAGTCGCGAGCATGAGCCCATCTTCATTACACTTTCATTTCAAAGAGGTTACCGCAATGAGCCCCTTGCAATATCAAAAGCAATTAAGATTGCAGGAAGCTCGCCGCCTATTGCTTTTAGATATACCTGAAGCGGCGAATGCCGGATTCCAAGTGGGTTATGAAAGTCCTTCCCAGTTCAGCCGTGAATACGCTCGAATGTTTGGTCTGCCTCCATTAAGCGATATCAAGCAACTTCGTGAGTCTTTAGCTGAGTAGGATAGCCGAGTCCGGAAAAGGGACACAACCCGGTCTTTAAAAATCCAAATAAATTAAAAAATAACAGGGGGTGAACTACTGCTACATCTATTTTTTTTAAGTATCTACAGTCAGCATTCCAGTCATGTGGAGTGCTGTTCACTACTTGTAAGAAAAGATAAATAAAGATGTAACAGTGAGTAGAGAGCCTTTCCTGATAGGAGAGGCTCTTAGTTGTTGTAAAAAACTACGGAGACGCCAGCGTGAAATATATAATTTCCTATGGTTGTTTAATGTATCCAAAACGTCTTAACAATCACATTTGCAAGACAACTTTTATATGTTCAATGACCTCTTGTTTCCATTAGTTTTCTTAAGTGTGTGACCAACGTGTGACCAGAGAAAACATTCTGATTCTAAACTTTTTTGACAAATTAATTATGAGATGTGACAGTTATGTCCGGTTCACAATAAATCTTTTTTCGAGATTTCTTTTTTTCTCCCATTTAAATTCATCTCCTGCTCTATTAAATGCATATAGAGAGACGTTGGTATGGACAAGCTATTTATTACTAAAAAATTGTGCTGTTGCGGTGAACGTCATCACTAATCCCTTTCTATAGTTTGATCGTTCTAATACGAACGGGTGTATTGGTAAATATAAAGGGTGATCAATAATTGAGAAATCCAGTAAAGCTACAGGCCATTATGTTGATGGCCACCGCCTATTACATCATGATGGACAAGGTCAAAAACTACTTAGGGACAGAATAAAAACCTCCTGATGTTTCATCACCCGAAAGAGCGTTATTTTTTGCTTTTTGCTATTTAAAAGGGACAAAGGAGCGTATTGCTGCTCAAAGCGGTTATTTGGCGGCACGGCCGCATTTGCATTTTTTGTGGGGCCTGTGCCAACGATTGCATTTAGAGCTTCCTTTTTTTTGATATTTGCGGTGGCTAGAGCTAGAGCTAGAGCTTTCTTCTTTTTCTTCTTCACAGCAAATACAGAACGTTTTTTGAACAATCACGTTTACGGCACCAGTGTCTTGCGAATTAATTGTTAAACTTTCAAAATCCTCTACTTGGAACACGCGTCTTAGCCCAGAACCAAGCATTTCTGTTATAACTCCGTGACAACCTCTTGTACGAATGGTGATGGTAAGCACGCCAGCAGAGAGGCTTAGGATGTCGATCAATGTTTTATTGTGATTACAAGTGACATCATCAAAAATAGGGTTCTCTCCAGGAACAAGACTAAATATCCCATTACTAGTGGCTATGTCGTCGGTCCCGAAGGTATGGGTTTCCGTGTGGCATTTTTTATGGTCTTTGCAACTCAATTCTCTTCCTCCTCACAACAGATACAGAATGTTTTTTGCACAAATAAAGTGATGGTGCCGTCTGCTGTCGCCGTAACGGTCAAACTTTCAAAATCCTCTACTTGGAAGACACGCCTTTGTTGAGGATTAAGCGTAAATACGATGGGCCCTCCACATTCTCTTGTATTGATGTTGGCTACAATGGGAGATTCCCCATTGTTTTTGATATTGATCAATGTTTTATTGTGATTATTGGTCTGATCTTCAAATATGGTATTCAAACCAGTAACGATAGGAAAAATCGTATCTGACGGCGTTTCCGGGCCCCCGATGGTATGCGTTCCCACATTGCAATTTCGATCGTCTTTAGAAGACATTTTCTTTTTCCTCCCTTCGGACAGGGCAGCAAAGCCTGTCCATCGAGGGCTTTAAAAACCCTCTAGTAAACATTTTGAGAAAAGAGAAAAACTCTTAATCTCTCAATATATTATGTAGAAATATGGAAGATGGTGAAACCAAACCTTAAAAAAGAACGTTTTTTTTTTCACATCACTTGGTACTTTAAATGTGAAAAACGAGCTAAAGAAGCCTACCTCCGAGGAAATAGGCTTTTAAAGTGCACCTATAGTTTGCTGTTACATATTTATGGGTTTAGTACCAATCTAGCTGCCAAATAAGGCGGCTTTTTTTATTAAGCTAACGGGTCCGATTGCAAAATAAAGTGATCGTTTGGCTATCGCCGGATTCGCAATGAACTTAGACATCAAGGAGACGCTGCACCTTTTTATGATTCACTGGGTCCGGCCTTCATGTTCATCATAAATCGCCTGTATCCGTTTCTTTAACTCCGCATCCGGATCGGACGATCTTTATATTTCAACCAATAATAATAGGAACTGCGTAGGATTTCTGCGAGCTGGATAAGAGCTTTCACCGGAAATTCATGCCTTAACTCATAGACTACTTGCGCTTTGTCTTGTTTGGTGATTTTACTTTGTTTTGAACTAAGGCATTCAACTTTTTTAAATACGCATTTTCCATACGTAACGCTTCTAGCTCCTGTTGGAGGGCTTCTACAGATCCTTCAGCCGGTGTTGATTTCTCGGAAGATTTTTGGTTTTATTTCTTCATTTCAGGACGCCCCTTTTTTTTAAAAAATTGTAGGGCAGCCCATCCCAGCGTTTTTACTCTGTTTTGCCGTTCCAAAAGAGGAGTATTAGAAGACAGATGAACGCAGCTGTTTCAAAGAAAGACATCCCATGTTCGTTCATATAGGTAAGTACGTCTAGTTTAAAGTCTACGGAATAATTTGGATAGCTTTTGATAAAAGCACGTTCTCCATGGTATTCGTATCTTTTCACCCAGTATTGGAGGCTCCTTTTATTCGCGCCTATCTCTTTGGCAATAGACCCAAGCCCCTCACTTCCTTCTAAATACCGTTTTACAGCTTCCAATTTTTCTTCCTTCGAAAAAATTTAGCCATAAGAAAAGCACCTCCAAATTTTAGAGTGTGTCTAAAATTTGGGGTGCAGTTCAAGGAGGCAGAGGTCACTATTGTTAAAATTCATATTCTTCTTTATGAATACCGCTGAGCTACCTTTTACGACTCTATCGTAACTTGTCATGTCATAAATTTAGCTGTCGGTATCCCCAAGTAGCTTTGACTTATTCAAAAATGAGCTCTGAAAGGAAAAGCCAGTCTTCTCGTTAGAAGCAATATTTACATTAACTTAACGAGATCAGTAAAGCTGCAAATATGCATTCTAATTAAGGATCAGGCTTTTCACCATGGCAAACCGGTACCGAAGTCCTTTGCCAGGTTCCCACTTTCTTTTCTTCTTTTTTTTCGGTTCGCTGCTCTCTCCGCTGCAGAATTGAATAATCCTTTTTCCTCATCCGTTTCTGGAATGACTTTTGGCACGTGGGTAGGCTTACCGTCTTGATCAACTGCGACCATTGTTAAAAAAGAAAGTGCGCATACATTCCGTTCTCCTGATAGTAAGTCCTCTGCTATTACTTTAACAAATACTTCCATTGATGTTCTGCCTGCATATGTAACAAAAGCCTATAGACAGACGGCATGACTGACATGAATAGGGTGCAAGAAGTCTACAGAATCAGTCGAAGCTGTAACAGTATTTCTACGGGAATGGCGCATTGCGGCAATTGAAGCTACATCATCTATATAAGCCATTAGTTTTCCACCAAACAACGTTCCATGATTGTTTGTATCAGGTGGTAACACAATGCTCGTTTTTACTACAAAAGAATCCCTGCATTTTTTTTGATCTATCATAAAATAACGACCTTTCTTTTCTTTTTATAGGAAGTTAGCAGTTTAAATAAGCATAGGGAACTATTTATCATCTTGGTATTTAATAACTTCTATATGTTCATAGGTTTTTTTAACAACCATTAATAGTTGTTCATCATCCATATGGTTAGTAATTTCATTCGGTTTTTCACTTCTTTCCTCCGCCAAAAGAGTCAACTCCTTTCTCAACCACAGTATTAACGTTAGTTTTCTATTTCAATCAATTATAATTTCTATTGTCCAAATTGTTACTTACTGCAAGGGGATGTTGCAACAGGATTCCTTTGGCATATTAAAAGCTTTTAAACAGTGAATCAGTTCACTATGGAAGAAATTAGATGGCTCATCTTGAATATGTAAGTTATTCAAGAAAAGTAGCAGTATTGTCTGGAACGGGCTCTGATTTAAGGAAGAAATCTATTAAGTAAATAATCAAATGAATCGGGGGATATTGCGATAAATAGGGGGATAAGACTAGCGAAGAAAATAAGACCTTTTACCATCCGGCATTTACTTCATCTACTCCTCCGCGCCGGGTCTCTTTGTTGTGGATTTGTTCATTATTTGTAATTCCTAACATTAAACCGATCAGTCCTAACAAAGCGAAAAACAAACGCCAGGGTAGGAAACGGGAAAGTGGCAGGCAAGACAATCATACCGATTAGAGATAAAACCAAGAGGATAAATAGCAGCCAAAATAGTTTTTTCATAGAATCACCCATTATATTAACTTAATCATAATGAAGGACAACAGGACAAAGACCAGGCCAACCATTGAAATGTTATATATAAATCTAGAGGAAGGGTTCTTACCCTTCCTTTTTTAGATTTTCATAGAGTACATGCAAAGGCTTAGTGTGGTAGTTTCTCTTCGGGGAGAACGGAAGGTGATAATTGGAAAATATCTTTAGACAGTATGGTCTAACACTAGATGGTCCCAATCAAAGATAAAAAAAAGAGGCTTTGTTTAAATCGCTCAATGTAAAGAATATTTTACCTCTTCATTTTACCCCTTTTTCCCTTGTCGTTTATTGTAAACTGGCTTCTGAAAAGGGGAATCATAATATTCCTTCTTCGAAAAGTGATGGACGAAGAAAAGCCAAAGCAAGGAGCGTGAAGGTATTGAAAGAGACACTGGAGTTTCCCATCGCCTTTCGGCACAAAAATTTGGTATTTAATAAACGTAAGCAAGTATGGGCGTATTACCGGCTGGACGAGGAATATCTACGTTTGAACAGTGAGACGGATTTTAGGCGCTACATTGAAAATACAGCAGCCTTTTTATCACATGAAGAGTATGACTATCACATTATGATTCTGCCAAAACGGTTTGACTTCAACACGTTCACCCATGTTGTCAATGATCATATTGTGCAAGGAGAGTTCTCAGACATTGGACGAACGTATTTCAACCGTGCTTCCCAGGTGTTGCAGGAAGAAATATTTCTACATGAGTATTCGGTGTTTGTCGGTATTCATTTAAATCGGGCGGATCAAGTGATCACCAACAACGCGGGAGAAATGCTATCGCTCTTTTTTAAGAGGGTAAAAGAAGACCTTTCAAAATTAATGACCTTTCAAACGCAGGTAGAAGATGATCTGGAGTATTACGATGAGCAGGAACGATTTTTCCGTTCAAAGGTTGCCATTTTAAGCACTTTCAAAAAGTAGAGGAAGAAGAACTCGATAAGCTCATCTACTATATGTTTCACAGAACCAACGACTTGTTTAGCATTCCTGAGAGTTCATACAACCTTACCGAGGGCATCCTTCAAAATGATTATGGCTTTTTAACCGTTACGCATGAAAATGACAAGGAATACCTTTCGTTTTTACCGTTTGCCAGTATGCCGGCTTCCATAGAAGGGTATCGGTTTATACAAGAGATCTTAGAAAGTATATCGTTTCCTGTGGAAGTACAGATCCGCTATCACTTTAAAGAAAATGCAGCCAACGTCCGTAAAGTACGGAAGTTAAAAAAACGCTTTACCAACTTTGACCGTGAAATCCAATCGACTCATACTGCAGACGATGACAAAGTGGTCGAGATGGCATCTGACCGGCTCGCCACGCTTCTGGATGATGTGAAAGCAAGTAAACGTCAGCTCCTCTATATGAGGTTTACGTTGGTGATTTCAGATCCTACCAAAGAAGGGTTGAATGAGAAGTATGAGGCGCTTCGGACGTTATTTAAGAACACGGGTTTTGAGCTGGTCAGGCCCTTGGTGGATCAGTTGACGCTTTTTGCACAAGCTTTGCCAGCTTCTTATGTCGATTATTCCTACTTTGAACAAGTTGTGGATGAAACCTACTTGGCGCAAACCGGTATAAACTTGAACAACCGAGTGGGGAACCGGTTTGGCATGGTACTCGGAAAAGTCATTACCGGGAAGAAGCTTTCACACGTAAAACAGGCACGGGAGATTAATAATAATGTCGTCATCTTTAACCCGTTGTTAACCAAAAGGGCGATTTCCGGAGCCGATCATACCAATGGAAATATTCTCATTACAGGCCCGTCGGGGAGTGGGAAATCCATGCTGGTGAAAAACTTCTTTACTTGGAGTACGTTCTTTGGCTCAAAGGTACTCTACGTGGATCCTAAAAATGAATTTCAGCAATACTATCAAGTCGCCCTAAAGAAGTATGGTGACATTCCTGAATTCCGTGCTCTGTATGAGCGCATTAATTTTATTCACCTTTCCCAGGAAAGTAAGTACCACGGAGCTTTGGATCCTCTTGTGTTTTTGAAAGGAGATCAAGCCATTCAGACCGCTATGATGATTTTGAACACACTGGCTGAAGTTCGAGGCTCACGAAATGAGAGTGTAACCATTTACGATGCGATCATAGAAGAAGTGAATGAGGAAAAACGACCCACTTTAACCGGGGTGCTCCAGCGTATTCAAGCGAAGGACCATACGCTAGGAAAATTCATCGAGAAATACCGTTACGGCCTGGGACGAATGCTGTTTGGAACCGAACATTCAAAAGGCCTGGATTTTCAGCGCCAGATCAACGTGCTCGGTTTACAAGGTCTACGGCTTCCCACATCCGATAATATGAATGAGGAAGAACGAATTGGACTCTGCTTGATGATGTCCATCTCTAAATATGTCCATACTTTTTCCACGAACCAGAAGGAAGACGCCATGATTATTTTAGACGAGGCATGGACCCTCAAACGTTCGGCCAACGGCCAGAATCTTATCGATGAAATGCTGAGGACCGGACGTTCGCTTAAAACGGATATTGTGCTGGTAACCCAAGCGTATGATGATTTTAACGTGGACACCACAAAAGAACAGATTGGCATCAAGTTTTCTTTTCGACCGAAATCAGACGATTCCATCAAGCCCATTCTCCGTTTTTTTGATATGGAGGAAAACCAAGCAAACATTGAGGTGGTGAGTTCTCTAAAATCCGGCATGTGCCTTTTTCAGGATCACCTGGGAAGGAACCAGGCCATTGCGATTGATGTATTGTTCGATGAATGGTACGAAGCGTTTAAAACGACAGAAAAAGAAACACAGGCTGTACAAATGGAAGAGGCCTATCAATAGAAGGAGGAATATTCATGATAAAAATCGCAATCATAGGTTGGGGGCTGCTCCTGCTGGCCGGATGTGGCAGCAACGAACCAGATTTGGATAAGGAGAAAACACAAAATGCTATAGCAAGTCGAGCTCTCGAACAAAAGGTAATCGAAGAAGGTGGATATACCTCGAAAGATATTAAACTCGTAAAAGCCTGTGAAGCCATAGAAAATGGAAAGTCGAAATTTGAAGGGAACTATATAGTGTCTTGGAAAACATCTGATGATAAGTACAACAGAACCTTCTTATTAAAGGATTATAAAGTTAGCAATGGTGACATCAATTTCAAAGAGGATTCCGGTCGATGCATTGAATACTAAAAGGTGGTGAGAACATGAAATATTCATTTATATTTACTTTGTTATTCTCACTGTTACTCATTTTTAAATCATCCCTAGTCTATGCTGAAGATACAGAACAAAAGGCAAAGAAACATGATGAATCATCTTATGAGCTTATGAGTTATGCAGACGATGGCTGGTGGGATGTGGCGGGAAAGACAGGTTCCGCCACGGCTACCGCCGTTAAAAACTTCTTTTGGATGATTAATATTGTTCTGGCTCAAATTACTTTAATGATAGTCTATCACCTATTCTCGTTAGATGTCGTATCAATGACAAAAGAGGCGCTGCGTGAAATTACATCGGGAACTGCAGGAAGTTTACTTTTCAATTTTGGCACGTTTGCGCTTGCCATAGCTTCTTTGGGAATCGTAATACGCTCCTACATTCAACAAAATTGGCAAGCCTTTTTTAAGCTTTTAACACTTATCTTGATTAGTTTGACACTTCTTTTCTCCATCCAGTCCAAGAAGTTCAATTATATCGATCTCGCTCATGGGCTTTCCGTTTCCCTGGAAAATGCCATTATGAGTGTGAATCCCTCCTTAAATGATGATGATGCTTTTCGGTTTGACTCTTTCAATAAAAATACAGCAAAAAAGGTATCAATTGAAATACAAAACAAGGTCTTTGACGCCTTGATCTATAAGCCTTACCTGCTGCTTCAGTACGGAACAACCCAAGAAAAAAAGATAAACGCTGAAAGTACAGATCGGATCAAAACCTATTTGAATGCCGATCCCCGAACAGAGGAGGGAGTAAAGAAGCGGGAGGAAATATCTAAAGATGAATATACGGAATACGATAACAAAAACATTTTTGCAGGAAACGGGTGGAAACAGGCAGGTTATATCCTAGTTATGATCCTCTCTACGGTTATACAGGTAACCGTGTTTTTCAGTATTGCTCTGATTCGAGTGATGCTGCAATTTGCTTTCATTGTCATGTTGCTTTTGGCACCTTTTATGATATTCACCAGTTTGTTTCCGAGTTTTGAAGCTCTGGTTGGGCGATATCTTAAAGGGACAACCATTCTTATTCTTTTCAAATCGGTGACCATGTTTTTTGTATTAGTGGCGACGAGCTTCATTTCCCTCGGTTATGAGATGACGAACATGTCTGATGATATCTACTACAGGATTTTTATTCAGATTACCTTTTGTGTCGCGGTTATTTTTATGTACACCAAGCGTCAGTTTGTGCTGAGTATGTTAGAAGGAGCTACACCGAGCTTGAATGATATGGGCGCGGGTCCTCTTAGCCATAATTTGCATCGACAAAAGAAACAGTTGAAGAA
This sequence comes from Fictibacillus sp. NRS-1165, assembly GCF_050468105.1. Taxonomy (NCBI): domain Bacteria; kingdom Bacillati; phylum Bacillota; class Bacilli; order Caryophanales; family Fictibacillaceae; genus Fictibacillus; species Fictibacillus sp. NRS-1165. The sequence continues at coordinate 3,564 of NZ_JBDPNU010000006.1, read as the reverse complement.
TGCAGTTTCCCGTTTTCGCCAACCGAGAAAAGGCCTTCAACCCATAAACGGTGGACTAACTGGAAGATCATCAAAATCATCAGGATTTCGATCGAAGCCACTTAAAACCGAGCAACCTATTAACCATGAAGGAAAAACAGCACATAATCCAAATCTCTCCCGGCAGGAAACAGCCGTAACCCAAGAACCGGATTTTGCTCGTCAATTAAGTTCTATTCATCGAAAACCACAAAAAAACAAAATTAAAAGGGTAACAAAAGATAACCAGGTGTCCTACCATCAAGGTGAACACCTAACTAAGTCGGAAGCGAACAAACAACTTAAATCACCTGTGCAAAAAATGGAGAAGATTAAAACTGCAAAATTCACTCTATCAAACGCTAGGAATCCTTACAGTATATTAAAGGAAAAGAAAGCGGACAAAGATACTGAGCAACCTTATGGGCTCTTACATCGCACCTCTCGTCTAAATTTCTCTAAAGAAGAATAGGGGAAAGATATGATAAGACAAGCTGTGGAACTAAAAGTGAAGACAACTGTCTATTCCACCATTCTTAAGGTTTTGTTGCCCTTCCTTCTAGTGTTTGGTTTACTTTTCACCATTGTTTTTTTCTTATTGATGATGGCAGACCAGTTGACCGGCGAACAGAAAAATCCTGTTCAAGGTGGTAAGGCCACCAATGTGAGTAAAGAAGTCTTAAGATACAAGTCTACCGTTAAGAAATATACAAAGGAATATGGAATCACCCAATATACAGATGTCATCCTTGCCATTATGATGCAGGAATCGGGTGGACGTGGAGATGATCCAATGCAAGCTAGTGGTGCGACACGTTTCTCTATAAGTGCTTTTGCATGAAACGAGAGGGTTGCTTAATTTATTTAAGCAATAACAACTAATATATCGAGAGTTGGAATGAAACCGTCATGTTGAGTTGAAACAACTCCGTTAATACTCCTGCATGCATGATCTATGAGTAGATAAATCATGTGTGAAGCCAGGTAAAGTCGGCTGAACAAGCCTAAGTAGCAGTTGCTATAAGGTTTAGGATAGGCCGGACGGCTGAAAAGATAACTATGGTGAGAATGTCCACAAAAGGACTGACGAATTTGTGAATGTACGGGTCTAAACTTGCACTATATCGAAAGATATAGCATACGACAGTATGGTGAAATGCCGAAAAGTAAGAGTCGCGAAGTATGAAATTCGGTGTAGATAACAATGAATCTACAATTTCACAGGCCTATAGCAAACACCTAAGGTTATCATGGATAGCTAGATATATTGGAACGTGGTAAGCAAGAAACTGCCAAAACAAACAGCTACTACTGGGCAGGTGTAAATAAGGCGTTAGCTGAAATTACTTTATTCTTGTGAAAGTAGGGGCACAGTACCGATGAAACGTCTAATGAACGTGGAGGGATAGCCCCAAGTCTTATTCGTTTTTGTTTGATTTCTAGAAAATGAAGTTCAACGGTCTGGTAGGAATGTGGGCAAGCACCGAGGAGGTGTCCACAGTTGAGCACAGCAATGAGATATTGGGAGTATTACAATATGCAAGAAACATTCGATAAGTTATTCGAAAAGAGTCAAGAAAATAAGTCTTTTTATAGCTTATATGAATTGATAACTTCGGAAAACAATATTTTATTGGCATATCGAACAATCAAATCCAACAAAGGCTCAAAAACCGCAGGGGTGGATTCTTACACAATTGATGACTATAAACCAATAGATAAAGATAATTTCTTATTATTGGTTCGTCAGAAGTTATTAAAATATAAGCCTAAAGCGGTAAAAAGAGTTCTTATACCAAAACCAAATGGAGATAAAAGACCTTTAGGTATCCCAACTATGTTTGACCGTTTGATTCAGCAGATGATTAAACAGATTCTGGAACCCATCTGTGAAGCGAAATTCTATGAACATAGTTATGGATTTCGTCCGATGAGAGGAACAAGACACGCCATCTCAAGAGTAATGTTTCTTATTAGTAGAAACACCTTCCACTACGCAGTAGACATTGATATTAAGGGATTCTTTGACAATGTTAATCACACATTACTCTTAAAACAATTATGGAATATAGGAATTAAGGATAAGCGAGTATTGAAAATTATTTACTTAATCCTAAAAACTCCGATCAAAGGATTAGGAATACCGACCAAGGGAGTTCCCCAGGGAGGAGTCTTATCTCCAGTCTTATCTAATTTGGTATTGAACGATTTGGACCATTGGATAGCAAAACAGTGGCATTATTTTGAAACAGCCAACACATACGCAAACCGAGCAAACGAAAAACGTGCTCTGAAAAAAACGAATCTTAAAGAAGGATTCATCGTCCGATACGCGGACGACTTTAAAATCCTAGCAAAAGATTTCCGAACTGCTCAAAAGTGGTTTTTCGCCACAAAAGCTTATTTGAAAGAACGATTGAAATTGGATATCTCTCCGGAGAAATCTAAAATTATCAATCTTAGGAAAAACAAATCAGAGTTTCTAGGGTATTCACTATATGTTGTACCTAAAAAGAAGAAATGGGTTTGTAACTCCAAAATCTCAGATAAGAAAAAGAAACAAATAAAGACGGAAATCAAGAAGAGGATTAAAGCCATTCAGAGAAACACAACGCGGAAAAATGTCCAGTTATATAACGCATATGTGTTAGGATTGCGTAATTATTTCAAGTATGCCACACATGCCAATATTGACATGAAAAAGCTTGCTTTCGACCTATCATTAGTAATTTTCAATCGACTTAAAAGTGTTGGGAAATATGAAGCACCCATTAATGCACCTCCGGTGTATACAATATTCTTTAAGAATAACTACCGAACATTTAAGGTATGTGGAATCTATTTATTTCCACTAGCCGATATTCAAACCGCAACTATATGGAACTATACGCAATGTCAAACGCCATACACCCTAAAAGGAAGGATTCTCGCTCAGCATAAGGAGTTGGATCGAGGTGTTTTGACTGAGATTTCTAAATTGTTAGCTGCGAATATTCCTTATAGAAGTCTGGAATATTTAGATAATCGATTATCTAGGTATTCCATGAGAAAAGGAAAATGTGAGGTACTTAAAGAATTTTTAACTGCTTCGGAACTGCACTGTCACCACTATATTCCAAGGGATTTAGGTGGAACGGATAAATATGAAAATCTTAGAGTCATTCATAAAGATATTCATAGGTTAATCCACGCGACAGATAACCAAACGATTGAAAATTATCTAAAGAAATACTTTCTGACTGTGGAACAAATCAATCGAATAAACCAATATCGAAAAGCTTGTAATTTAAAAGAAATCAAACCATAAACGAATGAGATGGAACGCCGTATGAAGCGAAAGTTTCACGTACGGTGTGGGTGAGGGGAAAACATGGAGATAATTTCAAAATGTTACCTATTCACATAGAGCCATTGTGGCACGGTGGGGTGCATTAAAAAACCTGAAAAGTCTATTCAGCTAGGAACCAAGAATTTCGCTCAGCAACTTAAAAAAGCAAAAGGTGATTTAAAAACCGCGATCCAAAGTTATAATTGTGTGACACGTTC
>NZ_JBDPNU010000005.1:0-83867 GCF_050468105.1 Fictibacillus sp. NRS-1165 | reverse complement strand
TTTTCTTCTTCGGCATTCGATTGTCCCCTTAATCTTTGACTAGTTTTAGTGTATTTCTTTTTATATTTCATGTCCAAATGATTAAGGGGGCTAAAAAGAAACCGTGAGTAAATCGTGTCGAACCGCGAATAAACGCATCAAACCGGTGAGTAAACCCTGCAAAACCGTGAGTAACCGCTCCCAAACAGCGAAAAAACCGGCCTCTTCTGGGCTTTATCAAAACCCCGAACGGCCGGTTTCTCTTTTAGTGATTTATTGGTTTACTTCTTCGCTCTCGCTCCTCAGCAATTCGTTTCATGAATACTTCCCCTTCTTGTTCGATCACTTTGAGGTCGAGTACCTTCTGTTCGGCACCGAGATTGTAGCTCCGATATCCGCTGAAGATGATGCCGGCGACTACAAAGTACACCCAAAACGGTGTCAGTTCAAAAAAATATTGAAGAGGAGCGATAAATTCTTTTAACACAAAAGCAGCAACAAGTAAGACCCCAAGACCCAGAGCTACATATCCTTTCATTCCTATTCCTCCTAAGACAAGCTTCGTATTCCCATCTTATGATGCAAGGAAGGAAGTTATGTCACCCTCTTTGTTTTTTTTCTTAACCAGCCGCGTTGGGTGCAACAGCTTTTTGTTTTTTAGCACTCTGTTGTTTTTTGTCCAGCAGGTTGAACATGATGTGATATAATCCTGCCCCAACTACCGTCAACACGAAAAGCAGGAAGAACGTCCATCGAAATCCAATCCACATGGTTAGCGGTATGGTTAATGGAGCAAGGCTTCTGCCAATGGAATATCGAAGGCCAGCTGCAGCAAAATATTGCCCTCGCATATGTTCTGGAGCAAGCTTCGAGATAAAACTCTCCTGAATGCCGACCACCATCAACTCAGCGACCGTAAAGATGGTGATGGACAGGAACAGCAGCCAAAGCACGGTGGTGTTGCCGAACATCAGCATACTCACACCATATAAAAGTGTGGAGATCACAAAGACATTTCCTTCTCTGTACTTGTTCATCCATTTCGACATAAACACGGTTAACAGCGCGACCAATAAACCGTTGGTGGATACGATGTAACCGAACGCTTTCTCTCCTGAAAGAGAAAATGACCAGTCACCGAGATGCAGCAGCGTCTGTACCGGCACTTTTTCTGTCGTATACACCGCGATAAGTAAATCAAGCTGCATAAAGGTCTGTGCGACAAGCACGCCGGCGAGAATAAACAGCAGGAACAGTTTATCCTTGGCGATAACCCGGTAATCTCTCAACTGATTCCACACGACCTCATTCCATTTTCTCTGCCCGCCGTTCTTATCCTCAACCAATGGTTTCTTTTCAGGAACCGTTTCCCTGATAAACTTTTGCAGCACGATCGTCAGGATGATACCAACAATCGTACAGGCCAGCAGCAATTCAAACCGGTAATCGAAAAAGAAGATGCTTCCTAATGCAGGTCCAAACACAACAGATATGTTTATGCTCGTATAGAAAACGGCAAACACTTCACTTCTGTTCTTCTCAGGCACAACGTCAGCGATCATGGCATGGCTTGCCGGCCAATATAGGGAGCCGAACAATCCTAACGCTGTAAACGCCATGAAAGTAAGTGCCGGTGAATCCAGCCAAGGTGAATTAGCTAGAGCGAACACAGCAAAGGAAACGGCCTGCCCGGCTCCTGCAACCACCATCATTTTCTTTCGCCCAAAAGTGTCCGCACAGTATCCGCCGACCAGGTTAGTGACGACACCCACTAATTGGGAAGCTACGAGCAGCATGCCGGCTTGCTCTTTTCCGAGTTCATCGGAAAAGTATATCGCCATGTACGGGAAAAACATCCAAAACAATAGATTAATTACGAACTCGCCCAAAAGCCGGACTTTAATGTTTCTGTCCCAATCTTTCCACTTCATCCCTATCACTCTCTTTTCATATGTTTCAATCAAATTGCGATCAACAGATCTCCTGAGCGGATAACCATGGAAAAGCAGAATTGGGCATAAAAAAGCCTATAGCTGCGCATTCCACGTCAACTACAGGCTTCCATACGTGCTGAAGGCTATAGTATGACAAATGGTCCATTGCTCAAGAGAAAAGGTCATAACTAAATAAATCACACTGGTACGCTCTAAACTTAAGGAAAAAATCGCCTTCCTTTAGCCATCAGGTACAGATTTTGATTTAGTTAGTTATTTAGCAGACACCTTTTCTTGAACAATGGGTTTCATTTGTCATAGCCTCCATCTCATTTATCTCTCTCTAAATTTACCATATTCAAATTGTTACGACAATTACTTTTTTGCTAATTCTTTTTCAAATAGTGGTTTATAAAGGCTTCGATTGTCCAGCGGGAAGATCTTTTCCGTGAATTCCCCAGGTTCTATCTTGCCGAGCGCCCTATCCATCATATTGATTTTGGCATCAAAATTATCGATCATATGCAGGATTTCTGCCTCACGGATCATTGGAGCCTTAGGGCTTCCCCATTCCGGTTTACTGTGATGGCTTAGGACAAGATGCTGGAGAACGGTGACTTCCTCCCCTTCAATTTCCAGTTCTTTTGCAATAATTCCAATCTCATTTACCATGATGGAAATATGGCCAAGAAGCTTTCCTTCCAATGTATAGTTGGCCGCCACCGGTCCGGACAGCTCGATGACTTTGCCCAAGTCATGAAGGATGATGCCGGAATAAAGAAGATCGGTATTCAGTGATGGATAAAGGGAGGCTATTCCCTTGGCCAGATCCAGCATAGACACAACATGATACGCAAGTCCAGAAACAAATTCATGATGATTCTTTACGGCTGCGGGAAACTTAAAGAAATCATCCTGATATTTCTTTAAGAGGTTCCTTGTGATTCGCTGAAAATTCGGGTTCTGCATCTCAAAAATGTACTGGGTGATTTTCTCCATCATTACATCCTCTGCGAGGGGAGCTGTTTCTACAAAATCACCAATTTTCACGCCGTCCATTTCTGTTGCGGGCCGGATATGTTTGAGTTTCAGCTGCAGCTTCCCTCTATAGCTGCTCATATCACCAGTAACTTTGATCAACGCCTGAGGAACGTATTGATGCTCATCCTCCGGTGAGCAGTCCCATAGCTTGGCATCGATATCTCCTGTCTGGTCTTGAAGTATCAGATTTAAAAACGGCTTTCCGTTGCTTGCAGTAGATTTGGTCGATGATTTGATCATCAAGTAGGAATCTACCACTTCTCCTACTTTGTAGTGAGCAAGACCTTTTTTCATTATGTCACCTCATAGTTTTTATCGTTTTCCTTACGTTTGACGGTCTTTCGGAAGGATTACCTCAAAAAGAATGCCCTCCTCTATATTCGTTACTTTTGGCGTTCCGCCATGCAGCTCCGCAATCCGGTTCACAATCGCCAGGCCCAGCCCGAACTGCCCTTTATTGCCTTTTCGGAACGGCAGGAAAAGGTTCTCCCTGTCCCTGTCAGAAAGCTGCTCCCCATCATTCCATACGCCAAGGGAGATATTGTTTCCTTCTTCTTTTGCGGATAATATGATTTTGGACTTTGCGTATCTCATCGCGTTTTGAATGAAGTTCTCAAAAACGATGGTGATCTGCTCACGGTCGCCCCAGAATAAAACTTCATCACCCATGATGGAAAATTCGATATCATCCCGCTGAAAACGGAAACGGCTGATGATTTCCTCTGCCAGCACACCAAAATAGATCATTTCCCACTGCAGGGTCTGTTGTTTCAGTGTATCAAGCTTTGTAAAATACAGCATGTTCTTTACCCGATTCTCCATCCGGTCAGCTTCACTTAAAATGACATCCATCATGTCTTCGATGTTATTTTTCGGCATGATGCCGTCCTTGACCGACTGGGCATAGCTTTTAATCGTCATAACCGGAGTTTTCAGTTCATGGGAAGCATGCTGAATAAATGTCTTTTGAGCGGTGTCATACCGTATCAGGTTCTGGCGCATGGATTCAAACTGCTGCGAAAGCCTTTGAAATTCGTCATCTTCATGCCAGATAAACGGTTCTTTCCAGTTTCGCTTAGCGATCTGTTCAAAACGCTTCCCCAAAATCGTCAACGGAGCCCTAAGGTAGCGTGCCATCCAAAGAGCAGGAATGACCGCTATCATTCCGGTAAAGAATAAAATCCAAAGCAGCCGTGTCCATAGCCGGTCCACCATCTGATCACGGTACGTATCCCACATATAGGAAATTAAATAAAAGTTCCCCTGAGAATTTGTTTCCAGCCTTTTCACGATGTAGAACAGTGTAGCATCGCCATACGTCAGTTCGTATTTCTTTTGATTGGCTCTTTGCTTGTAGGCATGTGAACTCATCTCTGCAAGCACATGATCAGGAATAAAATCCCCTTTTGTACCAAGATAGTCGTTCTTGATGACGACATGGCCGACAGAGCGGCCTAATTTTCTGCGCTCTATAAAATCGATCGATGTATCAGGCTGAGGAATCTCTTTATCCTGATCCATCAGTTGATCTTGTTCTATTTTAATAATTTTGTAGGTTTCATCAGTCATCGTCTTTTTAATAGAAAGCGGAAAGATAATTGCGAGAATAAGCCCTATGAGAAGGATTAAAAGGGCAAACGATATCCAGATTCTCTGTGTCAGATTCAAACGGATCATGAAGTAACAATCCTGTATCCGTTGCCGTAGACCGTTTCAAGATTCAGGCGCGGCATCTTCTTTCTTACCCGCCGTATTACATCATCAACCGCACGTTCTGAGCCGAAATAATCCGAGCCCCAAACATGAGACAGGATCTCTTCTCTCGCTTTTGAAGTGCCAAGGTTTTCAATCAAATACAGCAGAACGTCCATTTCTTTGGATGTCAGGTTAATGAGCTCTTCATCAAAGGTGATTTTTCTTGCAACAGGATCAATAATATAGCCAGTGATCTCTATTTTCTTAGGTGCCATCGCTCCGCTTTCATACACCCGAATGAGAAGTTTTTTAGCTCTGATCACCAGTTCCCTCGGCATGAACGGCTTGGCAAGATAATCATCACTGCCTAATTCCAGACCGACTATTCGATCAAGATCCTGATCACGGGCCGAAATAAAAATAACCGGAGTATCCGCATGCTGTTTGATTTTCCTTAATACTTCATACCCGTCAATTCCTGGAAGCATGATGTCAAGAATCCATAGATGAGGGGTATCTTCTACGTTTTTTGAAGCCTCTTCGCCATTGTCAAAAACGGTAATGTTCCAACCTTCTTGTTCCATATACGCTTTTAAAACCTGTGAGAGATTCTCTTCATCTTCCACAAGGTAAACCTGATAATCACTCATTGATCGTTCCCCTCCTATTCGCAGGTTCAGCTCTAAAAGCACTTCTGCTACTCTTTTTATATCATAAACTCTTCACTTTATAAAAAAGCACCCTCTCCCGAACCGACAGACTGGAAATCCTTTAACTGAATGACAGGCACGGATGGCCTGTCCCCAATAAGAGCTTCGTGGCAAGTGAAAAAGATGACCTGATGAGTTTTCCCGATCTCCATGAGCAGGTCCAGTGTCTGTTTCGTACGCATCGGGTCAAAGTTAACCGTTACATCATCCATAATCAGCGGCATGCTATCTCTTTGATGCAGCGACGCCAGGGCAAGCCGTACACATAAATATAGCTGTTCAGCTGTGCCTCGGCTTAATTCACCGGGATGAAAACGAACACCATCATTCCGCTCAATGACCAAGCCTTCCTTTTCTCCCGCCAGCAACACTTTCGCGTATTTTCCATCGGTAATTCTGGAGAAATACATGCTTGCCTTCTGAATAATGGCTGGCAGCCGCTCTGTATGAAACTGTTCTTTCGTTTGTTTCAGCAAATCTGCAGCCGTCTTGTAAATCGTCCATTTTCTTGCGTGCTCTTGCAAATCATCCTTTAACGTTTCATAACGCTGAACGCATTCAGAGTAGCTTCCCTCTTCCTCCAGCTGACCAAGACGAAGGGAAAGGTCCGCACTTTTGTCCTTGAGGCTTTCCAATTCCTGTTCCGTTTCTTTAAGGGTTGCTTCGGTTGCTGCAATCTCCTTTTCCAGATTAAAAGATTTGTCGAGCAGCCTGTCAGATAGAATGGAAATTTCCTCATCTTTGTATCCATAAGCCTGCAGCTGCATCTCCGTCTGTAACAGTTGTTCCTGTGTTTTTTTTCTTAATATTGCTTCTTCGCCCTTTTTCCTGTACATTTCTTCATCATCCGCACAGGCTAGCTGAAAAAGACGCGCCTTTTCTGCACTGTAGCTTAACTGCTTGGTCAGCAGTTCCTGCTCATTTTCAAGTGCTGCCTCTTTTGCATCAAGAAGCGCTTCAAGCTTTCGCTGCTTCTCCTTTTCCTGCTGAAGCAGCATCTTGGCTTGTCCTATTTTTTCCGGATAAGAGGCACATGCAGAAAGACCGAGTTGTTCCGAAAGAAGGTTGACCTCTTCTGAAATAAAGGAACAATTTTGCTGAACCTGAGAAAGTTTTTCCTCCAATTGGCCTTTTTCCATCCAAAGTTCCTTTAGTTTTTCAATCATTTCAAAATAACCGGGAAGCAGCAGGTGCTGCCAAGAACCGTTAAAACCATTTTCCCTGCACCATTCCTGAATACCGGCTTCAATGTTATATTCCTCCAGCTCGAGTTTGTCATAATCCGCTGCGTTCTGCTGATAGGATTGCTCCAGAAGCTTCGTTTCTTCCTGAAGCCTGTCATAATCCTTAAGCTTTGCCTGCTCCTCCAGCCATTGTGTCTGTAAACGGTCAAGTTCCTCAAAACTGGAGATGCCTGAAAGCTGCTCCTCCAGCCTTTGATGCTGTGACAAGAGATCGGGAAGACGTTCCTTCACTGTCTGAGCCGTTCTGGTCAGCATCCAGAATAGAAAACCAGCGCCTATCGCCACAATGGAAAGGAGTGCCCCTGCCATCTCCCCTTTACTCACAAGATAAAGGATAATGGCGGAAATGAAGACCAAAAGAGCGCCGCCGCTAATCCAGGTTTTCTTTCGCGGATTCGACCGTGTTTGGGAGTCACCTTCCGCATTTTTCATTCGAATCTGAATCTGCTCTTTTTCAAGAAGAAGCCTTCGAAAGGTCTTATCATGGTCAGCGCGTCCTTTTAGTTCAAGAAACTTCGCCTCATCCAGCAATTTGCCTTTCGCCAGCGTCGCCCGTTCCTCTGCCGCTTCCAGCCGGCTTCGGGAGGCTGACAGCTCCTGATCCAGCCATTCCCTCTTCTGCTGCAGCAACGCCTGTTTTTTTATTAAAAGGACAAGCTCGTTTTTGGCCGCAAGTCCGTTGTTTAATTTAGAAATGTTTAATTCATCCGCATCATAGTCTGTTTCACGGATCAGGCGGTGAATTTCTTTGCTGAGCAGCTCACCCTTTTGAATCAAGCCGGCCTTTTCGGTTAGGTAGCCCTCAAGATCATGAATCTTCTGTCCGGCAGTTTCAATCCGGGTCTCTTCTTCCAGAACACTTTCATTGATTGCCAGATTTGCAAGCTGTTTTTCAATTTCTGTGGTCTTATTCCTGCAGACGGATAGGTCACCTTCAAGATCAACCAGCTTTTCCTGCCAATAATCAAGCCGCTGCAGTCCGTTTTCAGGAAAGTCTTCCTTTGGGAGATGGTCAAGGGCCAGCTTCGTTTCTTTCCACTTCTGCAGTGAAGGAAGCACTGAATTCCACTTTTGGAATTCATACCAGCGTTCCTGATGAAGCATCTTTTTCTTTTCCGCTCCATTAATGGCGTTCTTCACTTCTTTTAACTCAATAGCGGCAGGCTGAAATTCTGCAATATTCCTTTTCCATTTCAACAGATCTTCTTCTTCTCTTTGAAGTTCCTGAAGCATTTCATTTATGACAGGTTTTCTTCCTCCAGGTTTAAAAAGGGCTGCCTGCTGTTTTTCCAGCATCGCTTCAAGCTCCTGAAGCTCCTTGCTTCCCGTCATGCCTGCGCCGAGTAAATAGTTTCCAAGCCGATCCCTGCTGATTTTCTCAATCTCTTGAAGGCCGTCAATATCGAAGCAATAGATTCCTTGAAAAAGAGAACGGTCCAGTCCTTTTAGCAAGCTCTGCAGAATATTCTCATCTGCTTGTCCACCGTTCCCCAAATAGACCGTAACATCACCTGCCGCTTTTCCTGCTACCCGCTCGATGGTCACCTCTCCGTGCGATTCTGTCCACAGGGTAATTGATCCGCCCATGCGGTTTCCATCCCTTGGCTCATATCTTCTTTCATTCGTAAGCTTGGATGGAAACCCAAAAAGCATACACCGAATAAAACTCATCAAGGTTGATTTGCCCGCCTCGTTTTCTCCAAAAATAAAGCCCGCTCCCTGGGACAAGTCATACAGTTTGAGGTTTTGAAACTTGCCAAAATGATAGATATGCAGTTTCTTAATCCACATCTCTCCATACCTCCTAATCTTTCAGCAAAAACCGTAAAAGAAGTGTTTCTGCCTCCTTGATGATTTCTTCAGCCTCTTCCGGTTCAAACGGCTTTAAATATCGTCTCGCCCTTTTATGCAGGAACAGCTCTCTTGCAGTATTAGGCATGTCCTCGTATGCACTGCTTTTATTCAAAAGAGCCCCCACAAATCCCCCATCGTTTACTAGCTGATCCCGGTTCCAGCTTCTCTTCATTTGATTAACAAGAGCGAATGGATATACAAAAGAGGAAACCTCCTCTTCACTGTCCTGAAGAGCCTCCATCAGATCCTCCAGCAGCCGTTCATCGGTCATCTCCTGAAATAATGAAGAATTACCCTCAATGATGAGTTTAAGAAGGACACCCTTTCCTTCTATTCTGGCATTCTCTTTCACCTCGATGCACGTTTGAATCATCTCGGACATTGCCGAGTATCCAGTAAGATCGATGAACTCTTCTTTCCAGATGATATCTTGAGTTTCATGGAAGATCCGCAGCCGGTTCTTTGTATCGATGATATAACAGCCCTTCTCTCCTGTTTCCTTTGGATTCCTCCCCTGAATGTTACCCGGATAGATTACAGGAGGATTCTGGCTGAGCTCCATTCTTTTATGAATGTGCCCCAGGGCCCAGTAATCATAGCCTTTATTCAAGAGCTCCACCACTTTAAACGGAGCGTAGGGTTCATGATCACTATGTCCTTCTGCATTCCCGTGAAGAATGCCAATATGATAAGCCTCATCTTTTTTTTCCGGAAATAAAGGAACACGGTTCTCCGGTACAGAACGTTGTTCATAACTGAACCCGTGCAGCATGGCAGTCAATTTTCCATTCTGATAAAAAGGAACACTGCTCGGAGCCCCGCCATTAAAAATATGAACGCTTTCTGGCCATTCAATATCAATCCATGAACCTTCAAGGTGATCATGGTTCCCGTGAACCATAAAAGTCCGGATTCCGTGTTTGTCCAATCTCTCCAGTTCTTTCCGGAAATACGTCTGAGCTCGCAGGCTTCTCGAATCTCCGTCATATATATCACCTGCAATAACGACGAAGTCCACCTTCTCTTTTATTGCAAGGTTTACCGTATGGGTAAAGGAACGGAAGGTGCTGTTTTGAATACGTTCAAATATCGGTTTGGGCAGATATTTCAATCCTTTGAAAGGGCTGTCCAAATGAAGGTCAGCACAATGCAAAAACTTCAACACCCATCTCTCCTTTTTATTACACATTCTATCCTTTATTTTACCATATATACGAAAGCACGTTCTCGTATTTGGGAAAATACCCATAATTGTCGCAGCTGTTTCGATAATTGAAGGAAAGCATAAAAAAAAGCAGGAAATTTGGCGAATAACAAGAAATATAATTTAAGAATCTTGAAGGGAGTTTTCACACCATGAACAAGTATTTTCTTACGGTATATGATAAGTCCGGCGAAAAATTACTAGACGAAACCATACAGGCCAAAGACGATCACGAAGCGAAAGCACTTGGTGAAGAACGATTAAAGGAGAAAGAGTTCAGCGAGCGCACACATCGCCTTACTACTCCAGCTGGTGCTCTGCTTCTTTTTCACCGATGATCACTGTTTCTGGCCGATCTGACAGTATGTAAACAGACATCTCTGTATGTCCATTTCCTAATTTTCCTATCTTACAAAAAAAGAGGTGCGAAAATGAGTGAAATTTTCATTCGGAGGGGGACGATTGAGGATAGCCTGTCTCTCTCTTATTTAATGGGCGATCTCGGCTATCCTACCACTGAGGAAGAAATGCGTGACCGATTAACGTATATTCTTCAGGATCCATCCTACATTTGCTTTGTCGCTTGCTATAATGAGGCTGTCATTGGAATGATCGGTCTTGTAAAGGGCTATTATTTTGAGAAGAACGGGACGTATCTGAGGATTATTGCCCTTGTCGTAAGTGAGGAATATCAAGGGAATGGCTTTGGCAAAGCATTAGTACGCCATGCTGAAGAATGGGCTGAGGAACAAGGATGTACATCAATCGTCCTGCACAGCGGAAAACACCGTACCGATACCCACGAATTCTACCGTAACCTTGACTATGATGATACCGGACTCCGCTTTATAAAAGTCATGATTTAAAGATAAGAGAAGCGCCTGGCTTACATCAGACAAGCATCGGAACCAGGCATTTCATCTCTGCATAAAAAAGCCCGGCTGCTGGATCTGACAGCCGGGCTTTTCGTTTCCGTTCAGTTATTGACCCCTTAATCATATTGCTTTTATTTTAAGTTCACCCACACACTTTTTACTTCAGTGTAGTTATTTAATGCATAAGAGCCCATCTCACGGCCCATACCTGACTGCTTGTATCCGCCGAACGGAGAAGCTGCATCAAATGCATTGTAGCAGTTAATCCAGACTGTTCCAGCTTTTAAGTGATTGGATACATAGTGAGCTGTTTTTAGATTTTCAGTCCACAATCCTGCAGCCAGGCCATAATCAGAACGATTCGCACGCTCGATGACTTCATCGAGGTCTTCAAATGGCATTGCCGCCACAACCGGTCCGAAGATTTCTTCTTTAGCAATCGTCATCTTATCATCTACATCCGCAAAAATAGTAGGTTCTACAAAGTAACCTTGCTCAAACGGTTTTGTTCCTCCCGTTAACAGCTCAGCTCCCTCTTCCTGCCCTTTGGAAATGTAGCTCATAACACGGTTCTGCTGCTCTTCTGATACGAGCGGCCCCATCGTTGTGTCCTGATCGAGTCCAGGACCCTGCTTAATGTTTTTCGCATGGGAAACCATGTCAGCAACGACATTATCAAATGCCTTCTTCTGAATGAAAAGACGGGATCCAGCGCAGCATACTTGTCCTTGATTGAACATGATGCCGCCGAGAGCACCAGGAATCGCACGCGTCATGTCTGCATCCGGAAGAATGATATTCGGTGATTTTCCGCCAAGCTCAAGCGTTACACGCTTAAGTGAATCTGCTGCATTTCTCATGATATACTTTCCGACTTCAGTTGAACCCGTAAAGGCAATCTTGTTTACATCCGGATGATCAACAAGCGCCGCACCTGTTTCCCCCGCACCCGTTACGACGTTCAGCACGCCCTCAGGGAAACCTGCTTCGCGCGCCAATTCTGCAAGATAAAGCGCAGAAAGCGGAGTCTGCTCAGCAGGCTTCAGCACGACTGTACAGCCTGTAGCAAGTGCCGCCCCAAGCTTCCATGCAGCCATCAAAAGCGGGAAGTTCCAAGGGATAATCTGCCCAACCACACCAACAGGTTCATGGCGGGTATAGTTAAAGAAGCTTCCTGCAACCGGAATCGTTTGTCCGACGATCTTTGTCGCCCAACCGGCATAGTAGCGGAAATGTTCAATTGCCAAAGGAACATCGGCGTTCATCGTTTCGCGGATCGGTTTTCCGTTATCCAGCGTATCGAGCTGGGCAAGCTCTTCTCTGTTCTCTTCCATCAAATCCGCAAGCTTATAAATTAAGTAGCTGCGCTTTGCCGCGCTCATTTTAGACCAATATCCAGAATCAAAAGCTTTACGCGCCGCATCAACCGCTAAACCGATGTCTTCTTTTCCGCCTTCTGCTACAAGCGCTAAAACCTCTCCTGTTGAAGGATTAAGTGTTTCAAACGTTTTCCCTGATTTAGAGGGTACCCATTCACCGTTGATAAAAAGTTTCTTCGTGCCGTTTAGGAATTCTGCTACTTTTGGCTTCAAATTCAGGTTTACTGTTTTTTCCATTACAATCCTCCTCATATACTTGTTCCTTACGTAAAGATGTTTCGACAGCACTTTATGAAAACCCTTTCACAATTTGTCGGTTTTACAATTTGTAATCTAAATGAAATATTTTTTACGATCTCTCCACAATAAAAAAGCCCCAATTCGGAGCTTTTTCTCTTTAATACAATCCTACTCTCAGCTGCTTTCGGAATACTTCTTTTATCATATAAGGAACGCCGAGCTGATCGTTCGTCCTCGTAATCCAATTGGCAGCCTTCTTTACATCCTCTGGAGCATTGCCCATGGCCACGCCAAGGCCTGCCATTTCAATCATCTCCCTGTCGTTGTGGGAATCGCCGACAGCGACCATCTCCTCTGGTGCTACATCCAGCTTAAGCCCGAGCAGCCTTAATGCGTTGGCTTTCGTGACATTGGGAGCAGTGATTTCGAAGTTACACTTCGTCGATGATGTGTATTCAAAGTTTGCAAAATGGGCCTTCAAGTGCTGTTCCGCCGACCGCCGTTCTCTTTCCTCAAAGAACTGAATATCAATTTTTGACGGAGTCACCTCTTTTTCCAGTACGTGATTGCTGAGGCTCTCAGTAAACGTTACCGGATAAAACAACGGATCTCCCGCACCGAGTGTCACTTTAGCAACGAGCTGACTTTTTTGCTGAACCTGGTTTCCGACTGAAAAGCGTTCATGCACGAGACGAATATGGCAATTGTAATTTTCCAGGATGCTGACGATCCGGTATGTGTCTTCTTTTGAAAGATGGGATTCAAAATACGGTTCATCTACGCTTGAAGCAATAAACCCTCCGTTCTGGCTGATTAAGTATCCATCAAGTTTCAAGGCTTTTGCAATTTTTTTAGTAGAAGGAAAGTTCCTCCCTGAGGCAAGCGTGACATAAACCCCTTTCTTCTTCACATAATCTATCGCTTCCCTCGTTTCCCTATCCAAGCGAAAATTGCTTCTAAGTAGGGTCCCATCGATGTCAAGAATAAGCATCCGGTATACCATGGCAATCCCCCCTCTGTATCGAATAAAGACTCTCTCTGTCAAAATATATTCGAGGTTGGCAGGGGGTAGAACTGAAATGCTGAAGCAGGCTTCAAATCTCAAGATAAGCCGGTGCGGATCTCACACAGCAATAATCACTGCGGAGAAGTATTTTGGTGATGGCTCCTTTGCGTAGTTATCGGAATTTTCAAAAAATAATTAAATACGCTTCAATTCCGCTGAATTATTTTCAGTTCGGCACAATTAATCCAAGTTAGGCGCAATAATGCCGCAATTTAGCTCAATCCGCCACTTTATCCTGCAAATAATCCCCCACCGCACAAAAAAAACCGTCTCCCCGCACAATATGTGCGCCGGAGACGGTTTTATACGATCCGATTTACTGCTGCTCGTTATCGGCCATAGGCCCGTAGATCTCTTCGAGCGGCTTAGTGATGATTTTATTCAAATCAGAAATGATCAGGCTCATGCGCTGTTCAGTTGCCATAAGTTTGCTGATGATCTCGTTCTGCTGAACGGCTTGGAACATGGATTGAGCTTTTTCTACTTCCTCCTGCGTTACCTGTTCGCCTGTCATTTGTTTTTGCTGAAGGTCCATTTGCAGGTTGCGGAATTCCTCAAACATTTTTTGCGCTTCTGCATCCGCGTTAACTTCTGCATAGCATTTTTTTAACGTTTGGAAGTCCTCGCTGTCACGAAGCGCTTTTTCAAGGCTGTAAGCCAAATCATAAATATTAGACATGATTGTAATCCTCCTCAAAACTCTGAATGCTCTATCACTATAACAGACCTTACACGCACATCACAATGAATCCTAATTGTTAAACACGATTTTCATCGGCCTTTCATAGTATACGATATCGGCTTATGCCTAATCCATCGGGAATGCGGTGCAAATCGCTTCTCACAGGGAGGGAATGAAATGCAGCAAGCAGTTCTGCCGATTTGCAAAAGCATGAGTTACGGAAACATCGTTTATGTTCCGGAGTACCTGTTTAAAGAGGCGGTGGGACCTGTATCGATGATCTTTGGTTCGAATAGTGCCGTTTGCCACGCCGTTCCTCATCACAAAAATGAGCTTCTTTTAACACAGGACCTTTGGGAGGAACTCTCCATTCCATTTGAGGCAAAAATCCATGTACATATCTTTGGCTCTCGCTTCCTGATCGGGCCGCTTGTCGCCATTTTCACATCAGGAGTGGGACTCTTTCCTTCCCGCCCTGTCGGAGAGCGATCTTCCTTTTTCAGCAAACTGCTGACAGCCGGCCGCCAAGTCGGAGCATACTATTTTGTTTTTGGACCTGGCCAAATCCACCAGGAAAATCGAATGATCAATGGGTTTTTTTACTCGGATAAGGGATGGTCCCAGCACCTTGTCCCCCTTCCCTCTGTCATCTACAACCAAATTCCAAACCGGCGGACAGAGAAAAGCTTGAAATTCAAAAAAACTGTTCATCTACTTGAGGCCCAATGGAAGATTCCCTTCTTTAACCCTTCTTTTTTCAGCAAATGGGAGATCTTTCGGTTTCTGAAAAAAGAGAGTGCTGTGAGGAATTACCTTCCCTATACAGCAGTGAACCCGGGTGTTCAGCTGATCGAAAACATGTTAACCGCGTATCCTTCTGTATTCTTCAAACCGGTCGGCGGCAGCCATGGCCGTGGAATTCTGTCCGTGCGAAAAGAGCCCTCAGGCGGTTACAGCTGTAGATTCCGCGAAGACAACCACCCCAGAATTGAGCAGCATTCGAGCTTGATCTCACTTCTGAAAACACGCAAGCTCTTTGGGCGTCTTCAAAATACACTCGTACAGCAAGGGATCGATTTGATCGCCTATGACCAGCGCCCGGTTGACTTCAGAGTGCATACCAATAAAAACATGGAAGGAAATTGGGTGGTCAGTGCCATAGCCGCTAAAATTGCCGGAAAACAAGCGCTCACCACACATCTTGCGTACGGCGGTGATGTAATGCGGCCCAAAGATGTATTGATGCGCACCGGACTTCCAGCGAATGGCTTATCAAAACTGCAGCTCGCTGCATTACAGCTCAGCGAAGCCATTGACAAGAATACAGCGGGCATCATCGGAGAGATCGGCTTTGACCTCGGTCTGGACTCGGAAGGAAACGTTTGGCTCATTGAAGCCAATTCCCGGCCGGGGAGAAGTATTTTCTCACATTCTATATTCAGGGCAGAAGACCGTGCGACAAGAATGCTTCCTTTGCAGTATGCTGTCCATCTCACCCATCAGTCTTTAGTTTCCGGCAGTGTGAATGCCCATTGATTGCTCCTCTTCTTCATTTTTGTTAAATCGTGTTCTCCACTGGTATACTAACGGTAGATTAAATAAAGGGGTTTTCAGTATGCTAACCAAACTTCAAGCTTACTACGGAGAACATCTCACAATCTCAACGGACCGTCCGCAACATTATTATTGGTTTGTTGACCAGGATGGGAAAAGATTCGGGATCGCCAAATCTCGAGTGTCTTCTGATGAACTGAGTTTATTAAACTCACTTTTCACTCAGGGTTCGGCTGAATCCCCACTTTCGCCTCGGCAGCTATTTTGGAAAAACGTTCTTTCGGGTGAACACCCTGAGACAGAGACCGAGAGCAGCTTCAGATTTATTCATTTCTTTTTAAAAAACCCCCTTTCGGACCAAGAAGCATTTATGGAAGCCGTCTCTGGCATTTTTCCTTCAGAAGTGACGGTATTGTTCATTACATCTCAATACGGGGTATTGATTGAACCGAAACCAGATGAACGCGAAGAACTGCCCTACGACCAAGTCAAACCTGTTCTGACCGGTGATTTTTATACGGACCTGGATTTGTTCCTTGGCATGTGGATTCGGGATTATAAGGAGGCGCCCGATCAATATCATCTTGAAAGGGAACTGTTTTCTTCTGTCCGGCCATTTCTTCCGGCTCAAGAGGTATACAGCCGGGAAGATCTAGTGCCTTATCTGCTGCTGACCCAATTGGGCAAGTCCGCTCTTTACTTTATTTCTCAGTTGATCCCTGAAGAACTGTATGGCGACAGAGACCTGATCCAAAGTATCAAAGTTTATTTGGAATGCAACATGAACCTGTCGATGGCGGCAAAAAAACTCTATATTCACCGCAACAGCCTTCAATACCGGGTCGATAAATTTATAGAAAAAACAGGGATTGACGTTAAACAGTTCAAACCCGCCATGGCGGTTTATCAAGCACTGATCAGCAGAGAAGGGACGAGCAGGTAGTGTTTTATGCCTAGCATAAATAATGTAGTTTTTTAGGCAGAGCCTAAAAAACTTATTGTGCACTATGCACAAAAATAGCGCTTTCATTTCGGACAAGCCTCCAATGTACGAAAGCCCTTTCATTCGTTAAAATGAAGTCAAACAGCAAATGCTTTTCTTTTGCGAACTAAAGGAGGCAGTAACAATGGCAGAAATCAAACTTCAAAATATTGTGAAACGGTATGACAATAAAGTAACGGCAGTACATGATTTTAACCTTGATATTAAAGATAAGGAATTTATCGTATTCGTAGGGCCATCTGGCTGCGGTAAATCAACGACTCTTCGTATGATCGCTGGACTTGAAGATATTTCTGAAGGAGAGCTTGTGATCGGCGACCGTGTTGTCAATGATGTGGCTCCTAAAGACCGTGACATCGCGATGGTTTTCCAGAACTATGCCCTTTATCCGCACATGAACGTATATGACAACATGGCGTTCGGATTAAAGCTTCGTAAATTCAGCAAAGAAGAAATTGATCGGCGTGTTAAAGATGCTGCGCGCATTCTTGGACTTGAGCAATACCTTGACCGTAAACCTAAAGCCCTTTCAGGCGGTCAGCGCCAAAGGGTTGCACTTGGACGTGCCATTGTCCGTGACGCTCAAGTATTCTTGATGGATGAGCCGTTATCCAACCTTGATGCGAAGCTTCGTGTACAGATGCGTGCTGAAATTTCGAAGCTGCATCAGCGCCTTCAAACTACGACGATCTATGTAACGCATGACCAAACAGAAGCGATGACAATGGCGACTCGAATCGTCGTAATGAAAGATGGTCATATCCAGCAAGTTGGATCACCGAAAGAAGTATACGACACTCCTGAAAATGTGTTTGTCGGCGGATTTATCGGTAGCCCGGCGATGAACTTCCTGCAAGGAAAAGTGGAAGATGGATTCTTCGTGGTCAACGATATCCGCGTATCCATTCCTGGCGGCAAAATGAAAACTCTGAAAGACAGAGGTTACCTCAATAAGGAAGTAACCCTTGGGATTCGTCCGGAAGACATCCATGATGAGCCAGTGTTTCTTGAGTCTTCAACAAACACAAAGATTACTGCACGAATTGATGTAGCAGAGCTAATGGGCGCTGAAACTTTCCTTTACTCTACAATCGCTGGCCAAGATTTCATCGCACGTGTTGATTCACGTACAGATGTTCAAAACGGACAAAACATCGACCTGGCGTTTGATATGAACAAAGCACATTTCTTTGATAACGATACGGAAGAGCGCATTCGCTAAGCTTCCAATTTAATACCAGAAGAACCTCTTTCTCCATTGAGAGAGGTTTTTTCGGTTTTTCTGATTTTCATGTGAAAATCCCACTGAATTAGGGAATAATGTTTAATCATTGACAACATTTAGTTTACTGATTAAAATGACTAAAGAATTCAGATGAGTTTTATCGGTTTAAACTAAAAAAACAATCCAAAATTGGATTTATAACGGAGGTACTTACATGAAAAAGCTGTGGGCATTACTCATGGTTTCTGTCATGCTTGCGGGTGCGCTGACCGCATGCGGCAACAATGGGAAAAAGAAAGAACTTACGATTGGTACGGAAGCTACATACCCTCCATTCTCTTATCGCGACAAAAAGACGAATGAAGTTACAGGCTATGATGTTGAGGTTGCGAAGGAAGTGGCAAAACGTCTCGATATGAAGGCTAAAGTCGTACCGACAGAATGGAAGAACATGTTCAGTTCTCTAGGTAAGCGTTTTGACATGGTAGCGAATCAGGTAACCATCACTCCAGAGCGCAAAGAACAATTTGCTTTCTCCACACCTTACACCGTGTCTGGCGGAAAAGTCATCGTGAATAAAAACAATAATGAGATCAAAGGCATTGAAGACCTCAAAGGAAAAGTCGTAGGAACAACCCAAGGAAGCAACTATGCAAATGAAGCTGAAAAAGCAGGTGCAAAAGTAAAATACTATAAAGGTATAGCTCAAGTTTTGACAGACCTTGATGTTAACCGTGTAGATGCGGCCTTAAATGACGAACTATTTATCTTAACCCAGCTTAAAAATACAAAGTACAATGTGAAAGCTGTAGGAGAGCCTTTCTCTGAAAATAAGATGGCGTTTGCCTTCAAGAAAAACGATAAAGATTTAGCGAAGAAGGTAGACAAAGCTCTTGCCGACATGAAGAAAGACGGCACTCTTTCCAAACTTTCCAAAAAATACTTTGGAGCAGATGTAAGTGAGTAGTTCGCTCCAGTACATGGTGGACTCCCTCCCGTTTTTACTGGAGGGAGCCAAAATCACCGTTATCCTTAGCCTTGGTTCTATTGTTGGATCGCTTATTTTCGGGCTGATTATTGCCCTTTGCCGGATGTCGAGCAACAGAGTGCTCGTCCGATTTGCAAAGATCTATATCTCTTTTTTTCGAGGAACACCTCTCCTTATTCAATTATTGATTTTATATAATGGTTTTACATTTGCAATTACACCTGAAGGATGGCAAGCTGCTCTCGTAGGCTTGATCCTGCATTTCAGTGCCTACATTGCAGAATCTTACCGCGGGGCCATCCAATCCATTCCAAACGGGCAATGGGAGGCTGCTTATTCCCTCGGTATGAATTATTTCCAAACGTTCAGGGAAGTTATTTTTCCGCAAGCATGGCGGATTGCGATCCCATCCATTTGGAATTCATTGATTGATGTTGCGAAATCATCTTCTTTGGCCTCGGTTATTACTGTTCCAGAGCTTACTTCCATTGCCGACCAGCGCAGTGCATCTAGTTTAATCGTCTTGCCTGTCCTGCTGGAAGCCGCACTTATCTATTGGGGTATATCGACTCTTCTTGAATGGGGACGCGAACGTCTGGAACGGCGATTGCGCCTGGTAAAATAAAAAATCACCGCTCTTTTTAAGAGGACGGTGATTTTTTTTGCTCACTGCGAATTTATTGCAGTTCTTCCGGGTTCCATTCAGAGATGAACATAATCATTTCATGCCGGCAGATCCTGCAATAATACATATGAGGACACTGGCCATCTTTAAAGTCTGCCGGATAGCCGTTTTCAAGCTTCAAACCGTCTGAATCGACGTAAGGGCTGTAATCATCAAAGTAATCGCTCAGCTTCCCTAAATCTTCACTCAAATTCCCGCATTCCGGACAGCGGAAGGCAACAGTATG
Organism: Fictibacillus sp. NRS-1165; assembly: GCF_050468105.1. Classification (NCBI taxonomy): domain Bacteria; kingdom Bacillati; phylum Bacillota; class Bacilli; order Caryophanales; family Fictibacillaceae; genus Fictibacillus; species Fictibacillus sp. NRS-1165. The sequence goes on along the minus strand of NZ_JBDPNU010000005.1, from coordinate 64,283 downwards.
TAATTGATTGCAAACCGGGCACATGCTCATTCAGCCTTCCCCTTTTCCTTTTCATCATCAAAAGGGTGGATCGCTCCACCCTAATAACAGCCATGAGTATAGAGTTATCTAGCTGATCCACTCATTTGTTGTTGAGCCATTGCGACAAGACGTTTGGTGATTTCACCACCAACAGATCCGTTAGCGCGTGATGTCGTATCAGCACCTAATTGTACACCGAATTCAGAAGCGATTTCATACTTCAATTGACCAAGAGCTTGTTGAGCACCAGGTACTAATAGCTCGTTTCGTCCACTGTTGTTGTTTGCCATTGATGTCACCTCCTCTTGTAACATATTGTGCATCATTTAAAAGAGGTTATGCGCTCAATTTTTTCCCATATATGTGGCGGAAATTACTGCATTCGCTCCCTGCGGTAAACATATCTTTACACTGAGGGCTGAATATTTGAAGGCGCTCTGTTTACAGTTGAGAGTAAACAACAATCATATTAAATGAAATGGGGTGGAACATTGAATGATAAATGGTTAGTTAAGGAAGGAAAGGAATGGGTCAAGGAAGGAATCATTACAGAAGAACAATACAACAAAATCCTTTCAAAATATCCAGACAGCCATTCAAAACGGGGAACCGGACTTCTGCCGGTCTTTGCAAGCATTCTGATCGGCCTTGGAATTTTGTCCTTTATTGCGTCCAACTGGGATGGCATATCTCCTCCCTTCCGTTTAGTACTCTTGATCGCGGTTCTAATCGCATTCTATGCAGTGGGACACAACAGGCTGGAAAGAGGAAATCCAGCCTTGGGAAGAGGTTTAATAACCCTTGGGATCGTTTCTTTTGGTGCAGGGATTATCCTCATCGGCCAAACGTTTCATTTCGTATCCTATGATGCACGGACATTTGTTATTTGGTCCATTCCCGCATTGCTCTATCTGTATTTATTGCGGGGCAAGCTCTTGTTTTTTGTTTCATTTGCGCTCCTGACAGGCGGCCAGCTCTATGCCTTATCGGAATTCTCAAGCTACAGCTACATGATCCTTATATTGTTTGCGATTGGCCTCGGCTGCTTCGTTTACACATCAAAGGAAAAACTGCTCATTTGGTTTTTTGCTGGAGGACTCGTGCTGCACCTTTTCTTTTATGCCTTAACCCTAGAGGATCACTGGGTCTGGCTCGTTGTGATATTGGTTGGCCTCTATGCAGCAGCAGAAGGCTTAAAGGAAAATCTTGCTTCGCCGCTCCGCTTCTTTACAGCTGCAGCTGCCTTTATTACCAGCTTGATCCTCTATTTTACCTTAACCAATACTTCCAGTTCATTAGACTATCCGGATCCAGTATGGTTTGGCATCATTTTTGTATTATTGTTTGCAGCTGCGTTTTTTATCAAAATGAAAAGTGGAACACTGACTTCCTTTTTGAAAATGGGTGTACTGCTGGTTCCCTGGTTCTATCTTTCTCCCTTTATCGGAGAATTCTCCGCAGGAATCATTTACTTGATCGCGTCATTCCTGTTTTCCGGGTTTGTCTTGTCTGAAGGATATCAGAAAGAAGAGCGTTCACTGATCAAATGGGGCATCGTCCTGTTTCTGTTGGTTACGGTTATCGCATACATCAACCTGGCTTGGTCATTTATGCCAAAATCTCTGTTCTTCCTGATTGGGGGTATTCTTCTTTTAGCTCTTTACTTCTTTTTGCAAAAAAAGAAAAGGAATGTTTTGAGGAAGGCGGTGATTCTGATGAAGAAAAATAAATTGAGGGTGTGGCTCATTGTATTCCAGGTGCTCGTTCTCACGGGAATCGCAGCCAGTTATTACGCGGCAGATTATTATGGCAAAGAAATCGTATTAGAAACAAAACCAGTTGATCCGCCAGATGTATTCTACGGCGATTATATGACGTTGAATTACGATATTAATGACGTGTCATCTTCGCTTTGGAGGGGCAAGCCCATTAAGGATCCAACGTCAGTTTATGCTGTGCTGTCTCCAGAAGGAGGCTCTTATCAGGTAACCAAACTCACCGAAGACCGTCCGGATGTCAGCGGGGAGCAGGTCTATTTAAAAGCAAAAGCGTCACCTCCCATGGAAGGTATTCTTCACCTCGAATACGGGCTGGAGCGGTATTATGTAAAAGATAACACCGGGAGTGATCTGGAAAAACCGCAGGCTGAATATAAAGTAACTGTTAAGGTTGCATCCTGGGGCAAGGGAGTTATTCAAAAAGTTGAGCTTTTACATTGATTCTTGGTCACCCCGTCTCTTTACAGCTCCCTATATCACAAGGTTTATTCTTGGGGTTTAAGGGTACATTTATAAAGAGGTGACCATTTATGAGCGAAGTGAAAATTATCGACGTTAAAGATCATATAAATAACTGGGCTGGACATCAGATCTCCATCCGTAAAGAAGAGAACGGGGACCATGATCAAATCAACATTCAGCTGGAAAAAGCAACGTTTGAACAAAGGGATGCTGTCGATGACTATCTTGCCGATCATGTCATGTTCATGCATGGGAAAGCTTACAGTACAGAGGACGGTGAGTCGACAGAACTTCCATCGGTTCTTTATGAAATTCCCCTTGATGGAATCAGCGGAATCAATATCGACGGCAGTATCATTTCATTTACAACCAACCGGGGGCAATATGCCATCATAAAATCATAAAAAAGAACCCTTGAGGGTTCTTTTTTATTAGAGCTCGTACGTGCTCTCAGAAAGGTTTTCTGCTGAATGAGCAATTTGTGCGACGGCATGCTCCATCTCTTTAATGATCTTTGCGATATCCTGTATTTTTCCGCCAACACTGTTGCTCTGCTTTCTGCTTTCTTCCGAGTTGGAGAGGATATCATTGAAAAATTCGTTCATTTCTTCCACTTCTGATGTATTTTCGTTGATCCAGCCGTTGATTTGCCCTGAAGAAGCGGCTATCAAATCCATTCGTCCATTGGTGTTGGAAATGTATTCAGCCACTCCACCTACAGAATCTTTGGTTTGCTCTGCAAGTTTTCTGACTTCACCTGCTACTACGGCAAAACCCTTACCCATTTCCCCTGCTCTAGCGGCTTCAATAGCCGCCATTCAGTGCAAGCAGGTTCGTTTGTTCGGCGATCCCTTTTACAAGTTCAACAATTTCAATAATATGTCCTGAGTCCTCTTTTAACAGGAGGATCTCTTTTGAGATTTCATTCATTTTTTGCTTGATCTGCTGAACAGAAGATAAATGAAGCTCAATTTTTTCCTTGCCTTTTTTTGATTTTTCAGATACGAGAGCGGCATACTCCACACTGCTTTGAGCATGTTCGACAACATCTCCGGATTGAACAGCCAGCTGTTCAATCGCGGCACTCGCTTCTTGTGCAATCGCTGCTAATTCATCCGATGAAGAATTGACCGTTTGTTTCACCGAAGCTTTTTGCTCTTCAATTTTGATTCTTGCCTTCTCTTCTTCCACTGAAAACGCCTCAAGCACAAGCTGCTGTTCAAGGTTCAGCATCTTAGTGATCGCTGCAGTTGCACGATAAAAGTCCTTCTTTTCCTCCAAGTGCTCGTCCAGAATGGACAGCAGAGAAAGCTGCAGATCCTGAAATGCGGAGATGTACCACTTGGGCTCGAGCCCGATTCTAAAATGGATGTGAGCAATCAGCTTCCGTTGTTCAACAAATGCCCGATTTATCTTACCGTTAAACATCTCACGAATATGGCGCTCCAGGGTCGTTCTCAGCCGTTCCACTGAACTGTTCCTCTCTATGATCTCAGACAGCTGCGGGACATGGGCAATCGTGCTGTAGAACCCTGTGACTACTTCTTCGATATGGTTCGCGACAAATGGCTGTACCGCGCGCAGAACCGCAAGATCTTCCGTGGTCATTGAAATCATTTTTAACTGTTTGTCTAAACTCGATCCCGGGTCTCTTTCCATCACCACATGCTTCATTTCATTTATTACATGTTCCTGGAGAGGTGATTTTATTTCTTCTTTTCTAAAATAACCAATCACTTTTGTTTTCATGTTGTTTTCTCCCAACCCATCTTGGAATACATCATCCCAGTGTTACATACATTGAATTACATTTATCCACATGTTTAATATCGGTTGGTCATGCGCAGGGTTTAATATGTTCAAAAAAGGGGTAATTCTCCGCGAACTGGATTTTCTTAACATTAAATAGGAGGGTATTCATGCATCCTGATTGGAAAAAGAAAATCGTGATTACAGGTATGGCAGCTATTTTAAACGTCGGAGGGACAGGGGGCGCAACGGCGGAAAACAAAAGTTCTGGACACGGAAATGATGCAAGCGGAAAATTAAATTCGGGCGGCGCTGAAAAGGAACCAAAGGCATGGCAATAGATCAGATCAATAAAAGGGAGCCAGCTGGCTCCCTTTTTAATGCTATACGGCTTTACTCGCTTTCTTTCCTTGCTGAATTTGATACATTTGATAATAACGGCCTCCGGCTTCCATCAATGAAGAATGATCCCCTTGTTCCACAATTCTTCCACGATCCAGAACAAGAATCTGGTCGGCATTTTTAATGGTGGACAGCCTGTGGGCAATGATAAAAGTGGTTCTTCCCCTTTTCAGCACATCCAGCGCCTCCTGAATAATAGCCTCTGTTTCTGTATCGATGCTGGCGGTTGCTTCATCGAGAATTAAGATCGCTGGATTGAACGCCAGTGCCCTGGCAAACGAAAGGAGCTGTCTTTGGCCGGAAGAAAGAGTGCTTCCTTTTTCAATAACCGGTTCATCCAAGCCATTTGGAAGGTTTTGTACAAACGGCATGGCTCCAACATCGTTGATGGCCTTTTCTACCATTTCTCTTGTAATATCCGGATCATCCAGACTAATATTGGAGGCGATGGTTCCCGTAAACAGGAAAGGATCCTGAAGGACAATGCCCATATGCTCCCTTAGCACCTGTTTTGGCATTTTCATAATGTCCTTGCCATCGATAAGGATTTTCCCCTGCTTAATATCATAGAACCGGAACAAAAGGTTCATAATAGAGCTTTTTCCAGAACCCGTATGACCGACCAGCGCCACGGTTTCGCCCTGCCTCGCTTCAAAGGTAATATCATTTAAGACATTCTCACCCTCTTTATAAGCGAATGAAACTCCATTGAATGATACATTTCCTTTATAACGCTCATTCTCTTCGACCTTCACATCCATACCTGGTTCATCCAGCAATACAAACACACGCTCTGCCGATACGAGCGCCTGCTCCAGCTGGGCAAGCTGGTTAACCATACCGGTGATGGGCTGGAACAGCCGGTTCAAGTAATCCACAAAAGCATACAGGACACCGACTGAAATCAGGGCATCCGCCTTAAGTGAGGCCCATCCGAAGTACCAGATCAAGGCGACAAACGCTAAATTCCGAAGGACACTCACCAGGTTATGAGAAGTGAGGCTATTTAAGCTCAATAACTTATTTTGAAAAGAGAAGTATTTTTCATTCATCTCTTCAAATTCTTTAGTCGTTTCTTTTTGCCGTTTAAATGCTTGAATAATAGGCATCCCCTGGATGGATTCGTTGACCATCCCATTGATGTCGCTCAACGTCGAACGGATAATATGATTGTACTTAGAAGCGAGTTTTCGATAGAGTCTGATCCAAACAACCAGAATCGGTACGAGTATCATCGTCATCAGGGCGAGACGCGTATCCAGAATGAACAGCGCGGTAAAGATTCCCGCCATATAAATAATGCCTGTGAAGAAATTAGAAAGCACATTGACGAATAGTTCTTTGATTGCTTCTGTATCATTCGTCACCCGTGATACGATCTTTCCTGCTGGCTGATTATCAAAATAAGTAATCGGCACCCTTTGGATCTGTGAGAATACATCCTGACGCAGCTTCTTGATGACGAGGTTCGAGGAGCTCTGCAGCACGTACCTTTGTCCGTACTGAAATAATCCAGCTAACAATAAAAGAACAAAATAGATGCCCGTCAGCTTAAACAGCCCTCTGATCTCCGGCTGATAGAATTGATATAGTTCACTGTTCTTCAGCAGTACGGCTGGATATTCATGTGTTATCCCGTTGGAAGTAACGGTGATTTCCCTATCCTTGTAGCGTTTATTCCCTTCTAAACTGGCAGACTGACCGATAAAATAATACTTCCTGCCAACCTGTGTGATTCTGACCTGTTTTCCTTTGGTTTCCCCCGCCCGAAAACGGTCTTGCCGTTTGTAATGGTTTCCCTTGAAAGAAACCGTATCTTTGGATTGAGCAGCTGCTTTATACCATGGTTTTTCAATGCCTAAAATGTGAACATCGATCATTCGCTTGGCGATGAACGGTCCGGTCAACTCTGCGGAAACGGCTAATGCCAGCAGCAGGAGCCCGATAATAAAACTTTTTTTATAAATCAGTGCATAACGAAACAATCTCTTACCTGCGTTCAAAACTTACACCGCCTTTTCATCGAGGCTTTCTTCGACTTTTTGCCGTTCATACTGTTCACCATACCAGCCGCCTGATGAAATGAGCTGTGCATGGGTGCCTTCTTCAATGATTCTTCCTTCATCCATAACGATAATCCAGTCCGCGTGTTCCACTGCAGATAACCGGTGCGTCGTAATCAAGGTGGTCTTCCCTGCCCGTTCCCTTCGAATGTTCGCGATAATGGCTGCTTCCGTCTTGGCATCCACAGCGGATAGTGCATCATCAAGCATGAGGATTTCAGGATTTATAAATAATGCTCTGGCGATGGACACACGCTGCTTCTGACCGCCCGATAATGCCACTCCTTTTTCCCCGACAAGTGTGTTCAACCCTTCGGGCAAGTACTTTACATCACGGTCAAAGGCGGCCATCCGAAGAACGTGTTTCAATTCATCCTCTGTTCCGCTGCTTTTTCCGAACATGATGTTTTCTCTTACCGTCTTGGAGAAAAGAGTAGCATCCTGCGGCACATAGCCAATCCAGCCCTGAATATGTTCAATCGCCAGATGATGGAGGTCAATGCCAGAGATCTGGATTTCACCATCACCTAAAGGGTACTCCCTTAACAGCTGCTTCAGGAACGTCGTTTTTCCGCTTCCCGTCCTGCCTACGATTCCCAGCGTCTGGCCTTTTTTGACACGTACGTTTACAGAATTGAGATTATCAACCTCTGAAGATGGATAACGGAAGGTCACATCGTGAAATGCAATTTCCCCAGATTCTTTTAACTGAATTAGATCATCTTCATCCTTCACATCCGGTTCGTAAGCAAGAGTCTCGTTCACCCTGTCGAGTGAAGCATTTCCCCGCTGCATGATGTTGATCAATTCCCCGACTGCGAACATCGGCCAGATAAGCATCCCAAGATACACGTTAAAAGAAACGAGCTGCCCTAACGTGATGCTGTTATGAAATACGAGGTATGCTCCGTAACCCAGCCCGATCAAATAGCTGATCCCGACAAGAACTTTGATGGTAGGTTCAAACAGGGCATCGATTTTTGCAACGGAAATATTTTTATCGTACACGTCTTCAGTCAGGTTATTGAAGCGCTCGATGTCTTCACGTTCTTTAACGTAAGCGCGAATAACCCTGACTCCTGAAATACTTTCAAGGACCTGGTCGTTCATATCACCGAATGCATCCTGCGCTTTCATAAATCGCTCATGAACTTTTTTCCCGTAGCGGTTCATGGCAATGGCCATCAGAGGAAGCGGCAATACAGCTGCCAGCGTCAATTTCCAGCTGATAAGGAGGCCCATCGTAAGAAGGATGACCAGCATGAATACGCTGGAATCAACGAGTGTTAGTATTCCAAACCCCGCCGTCATGGAGATCGCCTTAAGGTCATTCGTAGCTCTCGCCATCAAATCTCCTGTCCGGTTCTTTTCATAAAACGTTGGTGTCATCTTCAAAAGGTGGCGCATGAATTTCGAACGAAGGATCCGCTCAACAACAAATGCACCTCCAAACAATTGATACATCATGAAATACGTCAGAATATACGTCACTGTCAGCAGTCCTGAATAAAATGAAATGGTGTGTACAAGCGATTCCTTTGTCAGTTTCCCAAGATTGATTGCATCAATCGCGTTCCCTACGATCTTCGGCGGAATGACTTCCAGGATGCCAACAACAATTAATAACAGAACTGAAATGGTATATCGTTTCCAATGCTGTTTAAAAAACCAGCCTAATTTGCTTAATACCGAAAACATAATTTCTCCCCTTTCCCCTCATTTAACAGCTGACAAATGGGCTACCCCGATTCGAGATGACCTCCACAATCCAACTTGACCATAGAAAATACATACATCGTGCATTACCCCTTTATGTGAACAAATTTGTAAAACCCAATTGAAAAGAAAGCGCTGGCGCCAGACAACAAAAAAGCATACCGCCCCTGTGGCGATATGCTTGGAAAATAGAAGACACCTCACAAAGGAAGATAGTGACCGGTGCCTGTAGATAACAAAAAAATCAATGACTAACGTTGTTTCATGTCTGGATGGCCGGCCGCGGTATGAAATTGTAAACAGCGATATGACGTACATCATAGACTTTCACTGACTTTTTCATGACACAACCATCCTTTCTAAAAATTGGTATTGGTTTCGACTTTGCTAATATTAACACTATTCCAATTATAGTGTCAATAAGAAAAAATCCGTATAACGCAGATTTTTGCGTGTTATACGGATTTGTTTCTTCATATTTTCTTTATCCGCATAACACTGATTTTTTCACGGATTATGCGGATTTGTTTTTTCTTAAAAATCAAACTGACGGTTAAGGTTAGCCATTTCAATCGCGGCAGCAGCAGCTTCCCAGCCTTTGTTTCCGGCTTTTGTGCCTGCACGCTCAATCGCCTGCTCGATGGAATCGGTCGTTAGGACACCAAAAATAACAGGCACGCCCGATTGAAGAGAAGCAGCGGAAACTCCTTTTGCGGCTTCGTTGCAGACATAGTCAAAATGCGGTGTTGACCCCCGAATGACGGTTCCAAGCGTGATGACAGCATCATACTTGCCCGCATCTGCCATCTTCTTTGCGATCAAAGGGATTTCAAAGGCTCCCGGCACCCATGCGATGTCTACGTTTTCTTCCTCTACACCGTGGCGCTTCAATGCATCCTGCGCACCGCTCAACAGTTTTCCGGTTATAAACTCATTAAATCGCCCTACTACAATTCCGACCTTTAATCCTGATCCAACTAAATTTCCCTCAAATATTTTTGCCATTTCCCTAATTCCTCCTGTGTTTAAAACTGCAGCAAGTGCCCTAGTTTCGTTTGTTTTGTTTTTAAATACTTTTCATTGTCTTTGTTGGATGGCATCTGAATGGCTACGCGTTCAACCACTTCCAGATCATAGCCCTTCAATCCAGTAATCTTGCGCGGATTGTTCGTCAGCAAACGCATCTTCTTAATCCCAAGCTCCTTGAGGATTTGTGCTCCGATCCCATAGTTCCTAAGATCGGGTGCGAAACCAAGCTTTTTGTTGGCTTCTACCGTATCATAGCCTTCTTCCTGCAGTTTGTAGGCCTTCATTTTATTTAATAGCCCAATGCCTCTGCCCTCCTGCCTCATGTAGAGCAGAACCCCTGCATCCGCCTCTTGAATCTGATGAAGGGCAGCATGCAGCTGTGGTCCGCAGTCGCAGCGGCGGGAGCCAAAAACATCTCCGGTCAGACACTCCGAATGAACTCTGACAAGAACCGGCTGGCTGGGATCAATCGTCCCTTTGACGAGCGCTACATGTTCCTTGTCATCGATCAGATTAGTAAAACCGATGGCTCTAAACTCTCCATACTCGGTCGGAAGCTTAATTTCAACTTCCTTGTTCACCAATTTTTCTTTACGGTTTCTGTATTGAATCAAATCCTTAATGGTAATAAACTTCAGATCATGCTCCTGAGCAATCGCCTGAAGCTCCGGAACTCTGGCCATGCTTCCATCTTCATTCATGATTTCGCAGATCATCCCTGCAGGTTTTGCACCTGCGAGAACGGCAAGATCCACGGCGGCTTCTGTATGGCCCGCCCGCTGAAGAACTCCGCCTTTTTTAGCAATCAGCGGAAAGATGTGGCCTGGGCGCTTAAAGTCAGCACCCTTCGCTTCATCGTCCACCAACTTCTGAATGGTGACGGCTCGTTCAAGGGCGGAGATACCGGTCGTCGTGCTTTTGTGGTCAATGCTGATTGTAAAGGCTGTTCCATGAGGGTCTGTGTTATGGCTTACCATTGGAGAGAGCTCCAGCTTAGCAGCAATCTGCTCATCAATAGGTGCACAAATCAGCCCTCTTCCATGTCTGGCCATAAAGTTTACCGTTTCAGGTGTGACGTTCTCTGCAATGGCTACAAAGTCACCTTCATTCTCTCTGTCCTCATCATCTACCACGATCACTGGTTTACCCAGTATTAAATCCTGTATGGCCTCTTCTATGCTGTGAAACATATAAAACCCTCCTTTGCCCTAGAATCCGTGCTCAGTTAAATAGTCTATCGTAATCGCTGATTTATGATTTGCCGTTTCCGTTTTCCCGGCTAAAAACTTTTCTACATATTTTCCAAGCATGTCACACTCGATGTTCACCGAATCTCCCTTTCCTTTGGCGCCAAGTACTGTATGGGAAACGGTATGCGGAATGAGGGAGATCGTAAACGTGTCTTCTGTCAGCCCAAAGATCGTGAGGCTCGTTCCATCCACAGCAACTGACCCCTTTAGCAAAAGGTATTTCGCAAGATGCTCCGGCACTTTTATGTCGTAGTAAATCGCATTTTTTTCGGGCCGTTTCTGGACGATCTCTCCGGTTCCATCAATATGGCCACTGACAAAATGCCCCCCGAACCGGCCTCCGGACGCCATGGCCCGCTCCAGGTTCACCTTTGCATGCACTGATAACCCTTTGAGTCCCGTGCTTCTGTATGTTTCCGGCATGACGTCCACAGTGAAGCTCTTTTCAGAAAAGGCGGTGACCGTGAGACATACTCCATTTACAGAAATACTGTCTCCAAGCTGTACATCCTTAAGAACTGCTGATGCGGAAATCGTAAGAATGATGGTTTCATTGCCTTTTTTTATACTTTCAATGGTTCCTAATTCTTCAATAATTCCTGTAAACATTCATTCACCTCCTGTGAACTGTATCGTTGTTTGATTATGTTAATAAGGAATGAGCTGAACTTGATTGAGCGGCAGAAACAAAAAACCCCCCGGAAGTCAAAATTCTTCCGGGGGTTCCTATTTATTGCTTTCTGAAAAAACTCATAGCATCAATAGTCAGTAATATCGAAATAAGCCTTTCAGCGGTTGTTTTTAGACAATGCCAAATAAGCGTTCTTCATTCCTTCTCCCATCCAGACTATACTGTCGGCTCTGGAATTTCACCAGATCCACCGTCTATGCTTCTGCATAGACGGGTCACGGACTAAGAGGACACCGCCTCATCACCGCCGGTTGGGAATTTCACCCGACCCCGAAGGAAACTTATTCAATTGTTCTGGTTGATTCAAGTATAACGTTCTTTAATTCTTAATTCAAATAACTTATTTTGAGGACCAGGATCCTTACTGTTTGTCGAGGCCTTTTGATTCAATAAAATCTTTCATATACGCCCGCTTTGGCTGTTCCATTACCCTGGACATTTGAGAAGCCCAGCCTTCATTCCGTTTCCCTCCTGTGCGCTCCCTATAATACTCTGCGGTTTTCATCTCGAATTCTTTTAAGACTGGCATTGCTTTCTCGTCATCCAGGTATTGATTTTTATGGAAGACTGCTTCTTGGGGAAGACGAGGCTTTAGGCCAGGTGACGCGTCCGGATAGCCGACAGCCATGCCGAATAGCGGCACTACATGGTCAGGACAGCGGAGCAGGTCGGAAACTTCAGGAAGATTGTTTCTGATGCCTCCGATATAAACGATGCCCAAGCCTAGTGATTCCGCTGCTACTGCAAGGTTTTGGGAAGCGAGGGCCACATCGATCATCCCCACCATAAAGCCTTCCTTGGACTGAATGGTAGCATCAACGTTTCCGCCTGTCATCTCTGCCATGAGCTGATGGCGGTGATAATCCAGACAAAAGACGAAAAAGTAGCCATTTTGAGCTACATAACTTTGATTGCCCGCCAGTTCAGCGAGTTTATCCTTAAGACTTTGTTCTTCTACTCCAATGATGGAATACACCTGCTGATAGCTTGAAGTGGAAGCAGCTTGCGCACATTGGACGAGGGTCTCAATGACTTCTTCCGGAATCGGCTCCTCTTTAAACCGGCGAATCGACCGGTGGGACAGAATATTTTTGATCGTTTCGTTCAAATTCTCCACAATCCCTTCCTGATGAATAGTACTTATTTATGTTTCCTAATCTATCACAAGATTACTCGAAACCGTTAGCACAGCGGCTTAATCAAAAAACCGGAGCCATACGACGCAAGAAAAAGCCGCCTCAAACTTGCGAGGCGGCTTCACTTTGTTTTTTATACAGGAAGACTTTCCAGGTAAGCGCGTACGTCTTCTGGTGTCTTTGCGTTCGCACTGTGAAGATGGGCAAGTTTTTCTCCGTTTTTAAACAAAAGCAGGCTTGGGATCCCCATCACTTCATACTTTTCCGCAAGTTCTGGGAACTTATCCCGGTCAATCTCATACCAGGCTTTATCATTGTGCTCCTCCATAATATCACCGATGAACACTTCAAGCCTGCGACAATCAGGACACCATCCCGCCGTAAAAATCATAATAGTATCTTTATCGGATGAAATAACATTCTCAAATTCATCTAAAGTTTGAATCTCTTTCATTTTATTCCCTCCCTTTTTTAGCTTACACTATTATATATACCACGCTGAATCCTAAGCATGAAGCGTAATGCTCTATAATTTCTATTATTTGATGCTCACATTTTTTTATGTTTCTTGTTATGATACTTATAAGAAATTCAGCGGAACGAAAGGACGAAGAATCTTGAAAATCGACGTGCTAAAAACACATGGGTCCTATAATGACTTTATTTTAATCGATGAATATAGCAACGATTATGGACTGGATGATGAAAAGCGTACCATATTGACGAAAGCTCTTTGCGAACGCAGCAGTTCAATTGGGGCGGATGGAATTTTGTTTATCCAAAAAAGCGGGAAAGCGGATGCTAAGTACCGGATTTTTAATTCGGATGGCACCGAGCCGGAAATGTGCGGCAACGGGCTCCGCTGTGCTGGAAGATACATTACCGAATTGCTCGGAAGAGACCACGCGATCGTTGAGACGTTAAAAGCCAATCTAGATGTGCAGAAAACTGAAAATATTTTCGGCGATATTCAAACCTTTGAAGTACTGATCGGACCTGTCTCATTTGATGTTCAAACGCTGCCGCTCATTCATGATCAGAAGACCCTGGAAAATACGGTAATACCTGAACTATCTACAGAACTCGCCTTCACCGCCGTAAGTATGCCGAACCCGCATATCATTACCCTTGTTGATGAGATTCAAGAAGAACAAGTAGCTGAGATCGGCAAACGGGCGAATGAACTAAAAAGTGTGTTTCCTAAAGGCGTCAATGTAAGCTTTGTCAAAGATTTGGGTGATTCGAAAATTTTTGTACAGACGTATGAACGCGGTGTCGGAATCACAAACTCCTGCGGCACGGCCATGTCCGCTGCCAGCCTGATTACGTGCCGCCTTGGCATCAATCATCCTGAAAAAGAAGTAACGGTTTTAAACAACGGAGGCATGGTGCGCTGTAAAGTGAATGAGCTGAAGGACAACGGGGGCTATTCTGTCATGCTCAAAGGAAACGCGACCTACGTGTTCTCTGGAACGGTTGAGTTCGATTTCAGTTCTCCTGAAGCATTCATCTTTGAACAGGAAGAAGAATTTACTCATGAAGAAGCAAGCTACCGCAAACTTGAAGCCTATGCAAAAAGTTCAGTTTAGACGAAAGACAGTGGCCTAAAGAGGCCGCTGTCTTTTTTACTTTCTTAAAATCATGGATCGTTCTTTATTCCTCTTTGAATGAATACCTTTAAACCGTTTCGTCTAAATAAACATATTTAATTGACGAAAAATTCCATAAAAAATACAATGAAAATAAACCATGTAGTCTGTTTAATTTTAATCAATCATTGAGGAGGATTATCATGGATGCATCATTTTTCACACAAAACAGAAAAAAACTAGCAAAACAGCTCCCTGCTGAATCAACCCTTATTCTTTTTGCAGGCCAGGCCCCTTACAAATCTGCCGATGAACGCTATCCCTTCACACCGAACCGCAATTTTTATTATTTAACAGGGATCAACCGTCCGAACATTATCCTCGTTATGAAAAAAACAGAATCTTCCTTGGATGAGACACTTTTCATCGAAAAAGCGGATCCTGTGATGGAGAAATGGGTTGGTGCCATACTGACGCAGGATGAAGCCAAGAACCGGTCTGGGATTAAAAGCATTTCCTATCTGGAAAACTTTGAATCCTCACTGTCCCGAACATTTTTTGCCGAATCCATAAAGAGTATATACCTGGATTTAGAGCGGAGGGAATGGTCTGAAGGCGCAGCGAAAGCCTTTTCCTTTGCAAAACATATCCAAGATCATTACCCTCATCTTACCATTGAAAATGCATACCCTTTGATTACCGAAATGCGGGTGATTAAAACAGATGAAGAGGTTCAGAAGATCAAGGAAGCGATCAACATCACGAAGGAGGGTATCTACAATGTGTTGAGGCATGCCAAATCCGGTCTGCTGGAGAATGAACTGGAAGCTCATTTTGATTTTGTCCTCAAATCATCAGGCGTTAAAGACTTTGCCTTCCATACCATTTTGGCGAGTGGAAAAAATGCTACCGTTCTTCATTACGAAGAAAATGATTCCATGATTAATGAAGGGAATCTTGTATTGCTGGACCTGGGTGCCCAAAAAGATTATTACAACGCTGATATCAGCTTTACATTTCCTGCTGACGGCAAATTCAGCAGCCGTCAAAAAGAATTTTATAACATCGTGCTGAAAGCGCTGAAAGAAACGACTTCCCTCATTAAGCCCGGTCTTAAATTTGCAGAATTAAATGAACGTACGAAATCCATTCTCGCAGAAGAGTGCATTCAGCTCGGCCTAATTAAGAAGGAAGCGGAGCTCTCCAATTATTATTACCATGGCGTCAGTCACTTCCTTGGCCTAGACACACATGACGTTGGTTCTTATAAGGACCGCGTATTGGAGCCAGGCATGGTTCTTACGATCGAACCTGGGCTCTATATTGAAGAAGAGGGAATCGGCATCCGAATTGAAGATGACATTCTAGTAACGGAAAACGGTTATGAAAATCTGTCCAAAGACATCATACGCAGCGTCGAAGAAATCGAAGCGTTCATGGCTGAAAATAAATCATAAAAAAAATAGAACCGCAGACCAAGAAATCTGCGGTTCTATTTTTTTATGGCCGAACAACTAAATTACCACCAAAAACGTCTAAAACGCCTGAAACCAAAGAAAGGAAATCCGAACAGACCGAAGCCCGGGAAAAATGGCCCTACAAAGAACGGATTGAAGCCAAAACCAAAACCAGGGAAAAAACGCTCAGATGCTTCATCTCTGTGCTGCATAGGCATGATGAGATACAGGTTGTCATTATCATGGCCATGAATCTTTCCTTGATAAATCCTGCCGTCTGCCATCTCGATCTCACAGTTGGCTCCTGCATACTGTTTGCAGAGGTGCATCAAGTTCTCTTTGTGGCCTGGGCTTGCGTGATGCGGTTGATTATCTTTCGACATAGGGTAGTTTGGCTGAAGATTGCTCATGTTTTCGTACAAGTATAGATCCTCCTTGAGTGGTATATAGCCAGTTTATTCTTCTGGACGAGGATGGTTACCAAAATGGTTGTAAAACTATATGTAAACTATCATTTAAAGACACCAACACATTTCACAGCCTGCCTAAGCCAATTGAGTCAAGCCATCATATTCTAAGCTGAGGAGGTGTAAACTATGAGTTTTTTTGGCGGCGGCGGAGTTTTTGCTTTAATTGTCGTATTGTTTATTCTTTTGATCATCGTTGGATGCGCATGTACAGGCTTTGGAGGTTATGGGGGCTTTGGCGGCGGATTTGGAGGAGGCTACGGCGGAGTCTATTAATTCATGTTTTACCGTTATGTATAGTGGAGATCAAAAAAGATGTTTCTCATCAAGAGAAACATCTTTTTACGATGATCAGTTTATTCCTCCCGCTCTCCCTGAAAGAAAATCATAATGAACTTCAAAAGTTCCAGGAGAGAAATCAGTGCGGCCGCTACATACGTTAATGCGGCGGCGTTTAGCACCTTGTTCACGCCCCGCTCTTCTTCATTGCGGATAAATCCCTCAGCCACAAGATACTGTTTGGCCCGCGAACTAGCATTAAATTCTACCGGAAGCGTAACGAGCTGAAAGAAGACAGCGAACGAGAACAGCACGATCCCGATACCGATCAATGAAAATTGATCAAGCAGGAATCCTCCCAGCAATAAAAATGGGGCAATACCTGAAGTCAGGTTTACCAATGGGAACATATGGTGCCTCAGCTTTAATGCACCATAGGACTGTTGATGCTGAACAGCATGGCCAACCTCATGGGCAGCCACCGAAACCGATGCGATGGAGACCCCATAATAAACCGGCTCTGAGAGGCGTACCACTTTTGAAACAGGATCATAGTGGTCGGTTAATGTCCCGCTTACCGGTTCGACTGGAACATCATACAGGCCGTTGTCATCCAGAATGGACCTCGCGATCTCAGCACCGGTTCGACCGGAATGAGCCTCTACTTGTGACCATTTTTTAAAGTTACCTTTCACTTTAAACTGCGCCCACAACGAAATAGCAAATGCAATGAGGATCAGAAAATCCATCGGGTGAAAAAACATATCGTAATAACTCCTCCTACTACAGTTTACATTTAAGAGAACTTCTAGCATTTAACCATCCTAGAAAGCTTCGATTTCTGCTCCTCCGATGCCTATCTTTGAAAAAATCGTTTTGATCGTCATCAACCTTCCTAAAGACGCTGGTGTTTATCGTTATATACGGACAGCCTTCAGTAAAGTTTCATTTCTGAACAAAAAAACAGGCAAATGGCGGGTTAGCCTTCACCTGTTCATTACCGCTTTATCCGATATGCTGCTGTGAGCATGACAAAAGAAATACTAATGCTTGCGAGAACGAGAAGCCAAGCCTCCCTCATGTTCCCCGAATCCATGGCAAGATAGATGGCCGTTGGAATCGTTTGAGTTTGTCCGGGAATATTTCCGGCAAACATTAACGTCGCCCCGAATTCACCCAATGCCCGTGCAAAGCTCAATATGGCTCCTGAAACAATGGAGGTGATGGAAAGAGGAATGGTAATCAGTAGAAAAACCTTCCATGCGCTTCCTCCATCAACCCTGGCTGCGTCCTCAATGTCATTGTCAACGGCTTCAAAACCTGTTTTTGCGGATTGATACATTAGGGGAAATGCCACCACACTTGAGGCAAGAACGGCCGCCCACCATGTAAAAATAATAGGCTGATGAAATACCGCTTCAATAAACTGCCCCACCGGGCTCCTCTTCCCAAAAATAACGATAAGCAAAAACCCAATAACCGTTGGAGGAAGTACGAGCGGAAGCATCAGCACCGTTTCAAGAATCACTTTGCCTTTAAAACGTCTGCCCGCCATAGCCTTACCCATCCCGATACCAGCCAACATTACAATGAGCCATGCCGCTGCAGCAATCGTGATCGACAAGTAGATGGGTGGCCAAATTTCTGCTGCCATAGTTCCTCCCCTTAAGAAAAAGATCAGTTGGTATTCATTATAGCGAATGAAGAACTGGTTTTACAAAAAATAAAAAGCTGAGCGCTTCAGCCGTAACAGCCTGAAACGCTCAGCACCCTGTATTTGTCAGTTGCAATGATTTTCTTTTTTACAAGGATGACCGCCTGCATCAATCTGTATCGTCGTGTGTTCAATATGATATTCATCGTGAAGCAGGCTGTTTGCTTTGACTAAGAGGGCCTGCTGATCGATTCCCGCATCCGTCACGAGATGGCAGCTAAAGGCTGGAAAGTCTGAAGTAATGGACCAGACATGCAAATCATTGACCTCTTTTACTTCCTGAATCGTTAACAGAGTTTGCTTCACTTTATCAATGCTGATATTGGCTGGAGTCCCCTCCATTAAAATGTGGATCGACTCCTTCGTAACACGCCAGCCACTGATCAAAACGAGTAAAGCTACGATCACACTTGCAGCAGGATCCGCCCATCCCCATCCGAAAAACATAATGAGAAGCGCCGCGATAATCGCTCCGACTGATCCGAGCAGGTCCCCGAGCACGTGAAGAAACGCACTTCTTACATTAATGTTTTCGTCCTTATCACCGCTCATCAAAATAAATGCTGCGATGATATTGACAACAAGACCGATGACCGACACAGCCAGCATGCCTGAACTTACAATACTGACCGGGTTTAATATGCGATGGTATGCTTCCCAAAAGATATAAACAGCGATAGCAATCAAAGCAATGCCATTAATAAATGCAGCCAAAATCTCAAAACGCTTGTAACCAAACGTTTTAGAATGGGAAGATGCCTTCTGCCCGTATGTCATCGCTAAAAGGCTTAATCCCAGAGCGGCCGAATCGCTCAGCATATGACCCGCATCTGACAATAATGCCAGACTATTGGTCATAAATCCGCCAATCACTTCAACGACCATAAAAATGGTAATAATCAGAAACGCGCGCTTTAAGGCTTTTTTATTGCCGCTCCAGTGATGGTGGTGGCTGTGATCATGAGAGTGTCCCATAGCTCTACTCCCCCTTATATGAATATATGCTCATATATATTATGACAATGAATTATGAGATGTGCAATCATTTTATGAGCAGATAAAGAAAAAGCAGCCGGTACGGCCGCTGTCGAAATTTTAATAGAAGGGGCCTTCATATAACGACGATTTAATGACAGGCTTAAACGGAAGCCTGTATTTTTCCAGGACGGATTGAACGACTTCCCTGAGCCATTCAGGACTTGTTGGCGAAACATACACTTCATCAATTAATGTGTTCAAATTACTTTGGACATATGCTCCGTCTTTATGGTCAAAAATGCGGTTATTGGGGTTATCAAATGCCAGCAGACGTATCTCGTTTTCATGACTGAAGGAACGGCGTTTGTAGAATAGTGTTTCATAGGGATTCAGACTGGCCATCTCAGAGTTGAAATTGATGTACTGAACTTGTCCGATATACGTATGAAACCTCTTATCCGATATGCTCGTGTACAATTTTTCTAAGGTGGAGCAGATAGCGATGCCCTCATCCGATTTTAAGTACAGGTTCCACATCGCCGCTGATTCTTCTTCGTTCAAGTGCCAGCAGTTCACACCGACATAGTCATGCATCTGCTTGATGTATTCATGAAGCTGTCTTCGCTTCTCCTCTTTTGATAACTTATCATTTACAGGTATAGTAAGGTAGGACAAAGGATCATTCAAAATATTATTTACATCCAGCGCAGAATAGCTGCCTTCATGGTTATCCACGAACAGTGAAGGTTTAGGAAAGAATAAGGATTTTTGATAAAGCATGCTGACAAACTTTGCAAAGTCCATGTACTTCCATACCTTTGATTTTCCAGAAAGCCGTTTGCTGTTTTTTATGTTGTATGAGTTGTTTTGATCAAACTGAGATTCGAATTTGATCAATGCCTTCTCAGCCCAGTATTCACTCATAAAACGATCCTTTCCACGATTTTTACATATTCATCGTCTATAGTTTTACTTCCCCGTTTTCCTTGCCATCCAATCGTTCGATAGGAAAAAGCTCCTGTCCATACAGAAGCTTTTTATGAAATATGCATATGCCTGTCCTTTTCTAATTATGATGCTCTACCATTTATTATAAGAAACTAAGTTTTCTATCTCCCTTTTTTTCTCCCATCGGGCCGTTGCCAGAATGGGTTGTTTTGGATACTCATCTGTATAGCCGATCGAGAGTAAAGCAACTGGTTCAACATGAGGGGGAATTTCTAATATCTCCCGCACATCGGCTTTTTTATAAAAGCTCACCCACCCCATGGCTAATCCTTCGGCGCAGGAAGCCAGCCACATGTTTTGAATCGCACAGGCGGTCGACATGATATCTGTTTCAGGTATTGAATTTCGCCCCAGAACATGTGAACCGCCCCTGGAAGGATCGGTTGTTACACAAATGCTTAAAGGCGCTTCTTTGATCCCCTCTATTTTCAGGCTCAAAAACTTTGTAGACCGATCATCATCTTCATAATGAATGGCAAGGGCCCTTCGTTCTTTATCAGCGGCCCATGCTAACCGTTCCTTGATTTCCTGTGATGTGATCAATATAAAGTTCCACGGCTGCATGAAACCAACGGAAGGAGCATGATGAGCAGCTTCCAATATCCTGCTTATGGCATCCTCTGGTATCGGATCAGGCAGAAAACTCCGGACATCCCTTCTTTTAACGATTACTTTATAGATGGCTTCTTTTTCATCTTTTGTAAACAATGGAATCTACTCCTCCTTCATTCTTTTTGTTATCTGAGCGGTTTCGAATGTGGCCATATTCTTTAGCATTAGGACAGCTGATTGAAGAATAGGAAAAGCAACAGCCGCCCCGCTTCCCTCTCCCAGCCTCATACCCAGGTCAAGAAGCGGCTCTTTATCTAACAACTTTAATAGGGTCTGATGTCCAAGCTCTGCCGAACGATGAGCCATAATCATATAGTCTGAGGCGCGGCTGTTTATCATCGTTGCAATCAATGCTGCGGTCGTTGATATAAAGCCATCAACCAGAATCGGGATTCTATGTGCCGCTGCAGATAGCATGGCACCCGCCATGCCCGCAATTTCAAGCCCTCCCAGTTTCATTAATACATCAATAGGATCCTCCGTTTTTGGCATCCTTTTTTCAATGGACTTTTTTATCAGTTCCTGTTTGTACTGAACTTTTTCATTGTTGATGCCCGTTCCTGTTCCGACCAGTTCAGTTAAGCTTTGCCCAGTGACAGCGACGATAATGGCACTGCTCGCAGTGGTATTGCCGATCCCCATCTCTCCAAGGATTAGACAATTGACTCCCTTGTTGATAAGCTCCTTCGCCTCAACAAAGCCTGTATCAATGGCTTGAAGCACCTCTTCTCGGGACATCGCATCCTGATGATAAAAATTGGCGGTTCCATATCGGATTTTTTTCTTTACTAATCCTTCCTCTTCCTCCAAATCGGCAGCTACACCAATATCGACTATTCTTAAGACCGCCTTGATCGATTTACTGAATACGTTAATCGCTGCTCCGCCATTTAAAAAGTTTCGCACCATTTGGCTTGTTACCTCCTGGGGATAGGCTGAAATCCCTTCTGAAGCGATGCCATGATCGGCAGCGAATACAATAACGCCGGGCGGGGTAATATTCGGAAACAATTCACCTGTCATTCTAGCCAATTCAATGGCTAATGCTTCTAATCTTCCAAGGCTTCCAACAGGCTTAGTCAAAGAATCTGCATAAATTTCTGCTATTGAGCCCATTCCTTCATTCAGCTCTGGTATATTTAGTTGCTGCCATTCATACTTCATTTGTTTACCTCTTCCTTTCAGTTTTTTCTTCATACAAAAAAACCTTAACTAGAGAAGTTAAGGTTTAAGAATACATTTGTAAGCAAATAAAACGATCGCCGTAGACATCCTTTCTCTTCCCTCCGAAGATTACAGAAACTAGATTCTTAAGCAGGTCTCCTGGCTTGATCAGTTAATAAAAGGCAACTGATTTTACAGTAGCGGGGGCTGCTCCAGATTTTCCACTGGATTCCCTATTATCTCTCCACATTCCGTTTTGAGCACTTAAAATCTTTTATTCAGTTGTGGTACACTCCCTATAATACCAGTTTTCCCTCCGCAGTTAAAAACGTTTATTATTGCTATGCTGCTAACCTGGTGATCTGCGCGACTGCAAACGTAACCAGAATAGCGATCGCTGTAGGAATGATAAATGACAGGAAGGTCCATTTTGCACTTTTTGTTTCTTTATAGATGTTAACCAGCGTTGTGCCGCATGGAAAGTGAAGCAGGGAAAAAAGCATCATGTTCAAAGCAGTCAGCCACGTCCAACCATGGCTCTCGAAGATCTGTTTTAAATCTCCAAGATTATCCACTTCGGTCATGGCGCCAGTAGAGAGGTAGCCCATGATCAGGATGGGGAGCACGATTTCGTTTGCCGGCAGGCCTACCAGAAACGCCATGAGAATATACCCATCCAGCCCAAGCATCTGTCCAAACGGATCGAGGAAATGGACGATATGCAATAAAATACTCTGATCTCCTGCGTTCACGTTGGCCAGCACCCAAGTTAAAATACCAGCAGGCGCCGCTACTTTTACCGCCCTCACCAATACGGATAAAGACCGCTGAAGCGAAGAGCGGATCACAGTTTCCCAGAACTTGGGCCTGCGGTAGGGCGGAAGCTCCAGTGTATAGTGTGTAGGAACCCCTTTTAATGCCGTCTTGGAAAGGATCCAGGATACAAGAAAAGTGACAAGGATTCCAACAAGAACGATGCCGACAATGACCGCTGTTGTCACAAGTGACTTTGCACCGCCTGTATAGCCTGCCGCCATAAACAGCGAGGCAAGGACAATCAGCGTTCCCCACCTTCCATTACACGGAACAAAATTGTTCGTTAAAATTGCAAGCATCCGCTCTCTTGGGGACTCAATAATCCTCGAAGACAGCATGGCGGCCGCATTACAGCCGAATCCCATCGCCATCGTTAAAGACTGCTTACCGTGTGCCCCAACCTTTTTAAACACCCGATCCATGTTAAATGCTACTCTTGGGAGATAACCGTAGTTCTCCAGAAGTGCAAATGTCGGGAAGAAGATTGCCATTGGAGGAAGCATTACACTGATCACCCAGGTCGTTCCCCGATACAGCCCCAGAACGAGCAATCCATGCAGCCAGTCAGGCGCATTCATAAGCTGAAAAAGCGAGGTGATATGACCTTCCAGCCATCCAAAAAAGCTGGCAATCATATCTGACGGAACATTCGCTCCTGCGATCGTGAGATAAAACACGATGCCAAGCATGATGATCATGATAGGAAAACCCCAGATCGGCGATGTAAAAATCGCATCGAGCTTCTCCGTATGCTTATCGCGTTCGGTCTTTCCAAATGAAACACTGTCTTCGCACAGCTGTTTGCTCTCCTGATACAGTTTCAGTACGATCTTATCGCGGAGATTGGGAGATGCTATCTGCTGTGCTCTCTCGTACAACTGGTTTAGATCACCAGATCGGCCGGCTAGCTCTGATTGCATACTGTTTCCTCCTTTGTTTTTAGCCTTGTATTCAACTCTTTCAGCAGCGATTCATCTCCGTCCAGCAGCCGTAAGGCAATCCATCGGGATGAAATACGGTCATCCACCACTTGTTTTACGAAGGGCTCCAAGGAAGCAATCCTCGCTTCTATCTCACCATCATACTTGATCTGCACTGGTTCACACGCAATTTTTCCTGAGACGATTCGGTCAATTGTATCAAGAAGTAAAGGAAACCCTGCCCTGTTTCTGGCAGAAAGTTTTATTACAGGAACTCCTAGACGCCTTGCCAGTAACCGTCCGTTGATGGTAATCCCTCTCTTTTCTGCTTCGTCCATCAGATTTATGCAGATGATCACATTCTTTGTCATTTCCAAAATTTGAAGGGCGAGGTTCAGGTTCCGTTCAAGAGAGGTAGCATCAACGACAACGAGCGTCAGATCCGGCTTTTCAAAAACGATATAATTTCTAGCCACTTCTTCATCTGCTGAATTTGAAAAGATAGAATAAGTACCCGGAAGATCAATAAACCTGTATTGCTTACTCCTATGCTTGAAAGTTCCTTCAGCAAGCGAAACTGTCTTTCCCGCCCAGTTTCCGGTATGCTGCTTCAGGCCGGTCAGCGCATTGAACAACGTGCTCTTCCCTGTGTTAGGATTGCCGGCTAAGGCTATACGAAATGTATCAGTCATGACGTATCAGCTCCCCCTGGATTCTAGTGCTCTCCTCTTTCCTCAATGCAATCGACGTCTGGCTGACCCGAAAGGCAATGGGATCTCCCAGAGGACTTTTTCTGATTACCTCAACAAGAGCTCCTTGCACAAAACCAAGATCCAGCAGCCTTCTTCTCATCACTCCTTCGATCTCCATGGAGGTGATGCGAATGATGTCTCCATTTTTTCCATCAAATAAGGATATACTTTTAGTCCCATCCATCTATTTTTCCTCCACTCTTATTTGTTTCCCTCGAGCAACTTTTGCTTATATCATATGTATATACACTCTCTTTGTCAATGTTTCTAAAAAAAATAAAAAACAGCACCTTATTTCAGGCGCTGTTTCTCCCGGTTTTCACCGTGGCTTTGTTGAAAAAAAACAGCAGAATTATCTTCTGCTGTTTTCCATAACCAACTCTTTCAGTTCTCCCCAGTCAGTCAGTCGTTGTCCTTTGTAATGCCGGTTGTACGACTGGTCCTTCACAAAGATTTTCAGGGCATCAATGTCCAATGTCTCCAGGACACCAGGTTTATCATCGAAATAATAATCCAAATCCAACTTTTCAATGATTTTTACTTTTTCTTGATCCTTCATTCCGCAGAAAAACTTTTCTTCTTCCACCGGAAAGCCTTGCTCAATCATCCATTCCATCGTCCGTTGGCCATGTTCCCCTGGACGGGCAGTAATGTAATAGATTTCATGTCCCTGATGCCAAAGCTCCTGGAGCGTTTCTACTGCCTGTGGATATGGAGGGCAAGAGGTAAAATAGATTTCTTCAAGCAAGCTGTTCCACATCTCTTTGCCTTCCTGATCACTGAGGCCAAAGGGATGGTGGATCTCTACCGTTTTCAAATCTTCAAAAACATCCTCTGCAATCTTTTGATTTAATTTTTTATTATAAATGGAAAATGCATGGCTTCTTAAATTAATCAATGTATCATCTATATCAAAACCGAATTTCATGTGAGTCTCCTTACTTCCCCTGATACACCGGATAACCGGTGAATTTAAAATCTTTGCCTGTTTGCACAATGCTCAAATCCCTCAGTTCCACCGCATCGCTCATCCTTTCAATGCCCTCGCCTTCAAGAAAAGTAGGCGACAGGCTTCCGCCTACCAGTTTAGGTGCCATATAAACCACCATTTTATCAATGAGCTGGTGCTGGAGGAAGGACGCAATAACGGCTCCACCACCTTCAATCATGAGTGATGAAACGAGCCGTTCACCCAGCAGGTCAACAACTTCTACAGGGTTTACCTGTTCGGCCAGGCTTTTGGTTACAAAAACAGTGACCCCTGCTCTTTCCAGCTCTTTTCTCTTCTCTTCACTGGCGAGCTCGGTCGTAATGATCCACGTTTGTGCTTTGCCGTCCTGAACAACGTTTGATTCAAGCGGGATCCTTAACGTTGAATCGAGGATCACCCTTATCGGATTTCGGCCGTTTGGAATCCGTGTTGTTAACTCGGGGTCATCCTTGATAACCGTATTGACACCCACAAGGATGGCCATGTTCTCGTTACGAATGTGATGAACGTCTGTGCGTGCTTCTTTTGACGTGATCCATTTGCTGTCTGAAGTATACGTAGAGATTTTGCCATCGAGTGTAGCAGCTGATTTTGTTGTAACGAACGGCCGCTTCTGGACGATGAATTTGTTGAACACTTCATTCATGTTTTGTGATTCATTCTCAAGGACACCAGTGATGACTTCGATGTCAGCTTCTTTTAATATGGCGACCCCTCTGCCTGAAACAAGCGGATTCGGATCCAGACTCGCGATAACTGCCGTTTTAAGGCCCGCTTTCACGATAGCTTCCGCACAAGGCCCCGTTCTTCCGTAATGTGAGCAAGGTTCAAGGGTAACATAAATGGTTCCGCCCTTTGCTTTCTCCCCAGCCATACGTATCGCATGGATTTCAGCGTGCGGTTCACCCGGTTTCAAGTGAGAACCGATTCCAACAATACGGTTTTCATTGACGATGACCGCTCCGACCATGGGGTTGGGATCGGTTTGGCCTTTCATCGCTCGTGCGTTTTCAAGTGCCAATTTCATATAAAATTCATGATTAGCCATTAGGACAGCCTTCTTCCTCTTGTAAGTGTCCAGAGCGGGCCACTTTTGTCTTCAGATAATTCTCATTAAACTCAGAAACGTCTCCCCATAATGGTGTCCGGCCTGACAAGTGCATACCTGAATTTTTTAAGGCCTCCAGCTTTTTAGGGTTGTTTGTAATTAGTGTGACTGGTTTTTTACGCAAAACTTTTAGCACGTGAATAGCATCTTCATAGTTCCTCGAATCATCGACGAATCCTAAATTCAGGTTGGCCTCCACCGTATCGTAGCCATTTTCCTGAAGAACATAGGCCATCGCTTTTGAGAATAATCCGATGCCTCTTCCCTCGTGATTGGCAAGGTAAAAGAGCGCGCCTGTTCCATGTTCTTTAATCATCTTCATCGATTGCTTTAATTGAAACCCGCAGTCGCAGCGTTTGCTTCCGAAAATATCTCCTGTGTGGCAGATGGAATGCATACGGATTAAAGCATCCTCATTATATTCAAAGTCGCCGTATACCAATACGCTTGATTGCTGGTATTCGGCCAGATTGTCAGAAGACAATTTTTCAATAATTTCTTCGTAGTCATCCGTAATTATATCTCTTTGCAGCCAGCAGTACCACCGAAAAACGACTGTTTCCCCGTAGAGGTTCACAGGCAGGCGAATCGGTCCGACCAAATAGATGCCGCCCTCTTCCGATGTTTTGATCAGCTGAATTTTATCTTCAAGTATGGAAAGTACTTTAGATTCAAGTTTCGCTTGTTCCATTATGTTTAATCCCCTTCTATATGAAACAGATGTTTGCTCTAAATTTTATCATTCTGTTTTCTTATTTTGCAAAGCTGACAGACTGACTATCCCTCTTAAAGGAATGTCCCTATGTATTATATAATACTAACAATTAAAAAGTAAGTATATAGTAAAAAGTATTTAAGAAAAAAACCGCCCTTTATCAACGGCGGCTTCAGCTTTATTATAAGTATTTCCGATGTACACTCTTCCCATCATACGTAAACAAGACAGGCTTATCCTCGATCTTCGTCTCCAAATGCACCGGCCTGCCCCACAGCTGGTTCACATACGGCAGCACTTTCTCCAAGTACTTCACATCGAGCTCGATATCTTCAAACCAGTGTTTCAGGTAAAGCCCGCCGTTTTTCATATAATCTCCATCATTAACCGTTATATAAGGAAATCCTCCATTAACGCGCATACCCACAAGCTGGTCCCGTACACCTTCCCATTCTTTATCTACAATCTTATAATCCCTGCCCTGCTTTTGGAAAAGATACATATCTTCGCGCTGGCAAAGGTCTTTCGTTAAGTAGTTGCGGATGAATGACATGTCGGATTCCAGCTCGCGGACTTCAAACATCTTTTCTCTTCCTGATCCAGGTGTTACCCCTTGCCTGATCAATTCTTCATCAGGATTATCGTACCTTTCTTCAATGTCTTTAAATATTTGCAGACCAAGATAATAAGGATTGATGGAGGTTCTTGAAGGCTGAACGACCCCTGCATTCAGTTTGGCAAACTCAATGGTCTCATGAGTGGTCAGATCCATCTCCTGCAGGATTTTAGCATGCCAGTAGCTTGCCCAGCCCTCATTCATGATTTTCGTCTCCAACTGAGGCCAGAAGTAGAGCATTTCCTCCCTCATCATGGAGAGGATGTCTCTTTGCCAGTCTTCCAGCTCTCTGCTGTACTCTTCAATAAACAGCAGGATGTCTTTTTCCGGCTTAGGCGGGAACAGCTTCTTCTTCACAGTCGCCGGCTTTTCATTGCTGCCTCTTGGTTTGTCGATGTCCCACAGATCATCGTATGGTGTCTCTTTTTTTACAACCTCCTCTTCTTCTTCGTCTTCAAGGTTGTAATTCAGCCGGTTTCTCATAATCGAAGGATCGATGTGTTCCTGAATGGCAAGGACTGCGTCCAGAAATACCTCAACCTCCCGCTTTCCATGTACCAGTTCATAGTGAGAGACCCTTTCTGCAGTCGCAGTCATGCTTTCCACCATATCCCGCCTCGTATTGGAGAAACGAACATTATTTTTAAAGAAATCACAATGGGCAAGAACATGGGCGATGATCAGCTTGTTCTGGATTAAAGAGTTTGTATCCAGCAAGAAAGCGTAACATGGGTCAGAGTTGATCACGAGTTCATAGATCTTGCTTAAACCCAAATCATATTGCAGCTTCATTTTGTGAAATTGTTTCCCAAAGCTCCAATGGGAGAACCTTGTTGGCATACCATAAGCACCAAATGTATAAATAATATCCGCAGGGCAAATTTCATAGCGCATCGGATAGAAATCAAGGCCAAAACCAGAAGCAATTTCTGTGATCTCCGAAATAGCCATTCCAAGTTCTTTATTTTGCTGATCCCAGATCAAGATTGTTCCCTCCTCTATTATCTCTTTCTTCAATTTATGATGGAAAGGTTGATTTCATGAGGAAAGGACAAAAACTTCTAAGGTCAAGTATGAATCAATCGGGATTCTGTCCATAATAATGGTACGTTTAAAAGAGGAGACACTTATGGAATTATTTTACAGGCCGTTAATGATCTTTCTATTTGGTTATTTGTTTTTAAGGTTTACAGGAAAAAAAGCTGTATCCCAGATGCATAGCTTTGACATGCTCTTTATCCTGATCATAGGTAACGTCATCAGCCAGCCTCTGCAAAAGGACAGTGTCTGGAAAGCACTGTTTTACACATTTATGATCGTTCTTCTCTATAAGATTTTCATGTGGATCTCCTTACATAACAAACTTCGATGGATTCTTTATGAGAGCCCGACTGTCATTATCCGGAACGGAGATATCGACCGGAAGGGCCTAAGAAAAGTCCGGCTCCCGGTTGATGAACTTCTTGCACAATTAAGAGTGCTGGGCTACACGGATACCCGGAATATTTCACTGGCAGCGATGGAAGACAACGGCCAGATCAGCGTCATTCCTAAAGCCAATTACAGGCCTGTACAGCCCGGTGATTTAAAAGTAAAAGTGAAAAAGGAATTCATACCGATTCCTGTCATCATGGATGGCCAAATCATCGACCATAATCTAAAATACCTTAAACTGGACAGAGATTGGCTGTTAAAGAGAGTAAAGCAAAAAGGAGCGGAAATACGTGACATTATTTTAGCGACCATCACCGATTCAGGAACGCTTCATATCGATACGAACAATCCTCACAATGAGGATAAAGGACCCTATTCCTACAAACCCGGAGAGGATAACTAAAGAAAAACAGTCTGACACTCGGACTGTTTTTTTATGTAATCAAATCAACCTCTTGGCGCCCACAGTATGATCGAGACTCCCGCGATGCAAACCAGAGCACCGATCCAATCGTACATGTCAGGAACTTTCTTATCCACGAGCCAACCCCAGAGAACAGATAATATGATAAATACCCCGCCATAGGCCGCGTATACCCTTCCAAAACTCGGAAAGCTCTGCAGCGCAGGAATTATGCCGTAAAGCACAAGGATCAGACTTCCTGAAACCGCATATCCTATTGGCCTGTTCTCTTTGAGCGTCAGCCAGACGAGGTATCCGCCGCCAATCTCGGCCAGCCCCGCTAGTACAAACAACATCATCGCCTTCATGATTTACCCCTTTCCATACAAAAAGTCTATGCTTCTTTCGAATATAGTAATGTATTTTCATAGTTCTGGATGTTTAAAAAGCTAGTTACCGTGGCATATTACTTTATGAGTTAAGGAGGTTTCACTCAAATGGCCTTTTTGTGCAGTGTACTTGGCGTTTTAGGAATCGCTTTATGCAACGAGATTAAGCATGCTTACAGAAAAAAAGCGAAAGCAAAAGGACCGGCAAAAAGCCGGCTCCAGACAAAAAATCCGATCATTTAATGAATCGGAAAACTAGTGCCCGCCCGAATCATTCTGGGTGGGCATGCACTTATTCTTCTCGCGTCTCCAGCATTTCCCTCATCGTTTCAAAGAATAACTGTCCTAATAATTCCGTTTCATTAACAGCGAACGGACAGGATTTGATCACCTGTATATCTCCAACTAGTACAAGATCGTATACACATTCAGAAGAAAAAGAACCAGGCTGCCGCTCCGTTTCATGAGCAGATAATGAAAACCGATGGACTCAATCAATTCATTTTATGAAAAGTAAGGCCTGGCCGTTTCAAAGGTTTCTCTTATTATTTCATAGACTTTTGTGAAGCCCGAATTTCTCTTCTTGATACAATTGCATAACGAACCACCCACAAAACGAAAACAGCGCCGCAAACTAAAGGAACAAGCCACTGATGCTCCTGAAAATAACGGTTTACCTGAAGGATATGCTTTCCGTAATGGGTTCCGATCGCAAAGTATACGATGACCCAAAGAAAACCAGCAGGATATGTAAGAGCAGCAAACCGGTAAAAAGAAAGGCGGTAACTGCCGACCACAAACGGCATGAGCAGCCTTAGCCCAGGCACAAAAAAGCTGAAGACAAGAATCTTATCCCCCCATCGGCCAAGCAGGGATGACCCCTTTTGGATTCCTTTGTTCATTCTGCCGTTCCGCGAGCATACTCGAAGAACCGCGGCTCCTCCGTATCTTCCCAATGCATAGCTTAGAGATAAGACCGAAATAACGCCCAGATAAGTCATAAAGAAGGAGAGTACAGGATTAAGCAGGGCGCTTGCTGCGAGCATTCCAGTACTCATTACGATGATCTCATTAGGAACCGGCAAACCGAAAAAACCGATCCAGGAAAGCACAAATACACCAAGATAGCCATGTTCCTGAAAAAAGTGAATCAAGAAGCCGTAATCCATCGTTCCCGCCACCCTTTCATCCGGCCGTGGATTCCACACCTGTTCCTTTCTATTCCTGATCAAACCATCCCTTTTTTCTAAACCAAAAGTACATGCTTAGCCCTAAACATACCATGCATCCAAGAATGATAAAGTAGCCCGCATGCCAATTCAGCTCAGGCATATATCTGAAATTCATTCCGTAGATCCCTGCAATAAACGTCAACGGCATGAAGATCGTTGTGATGACCGTCAAGGTTTTCATAATGTTATTCATTTTATAAGAATTAAGTGATATATAATTATCACGGATATCCGAAGTCATTTCCCGATTGGAATCGATCATCTCGCTTAATTTTATTAGATGATCATAAATATCATGAAAATAAGCTTTTTTATGCTCGGAAATCATAAACCGTTTGGATTCCAGGACGCGGTATATGAGATCTCGCATCGGAAAGATAGACCTCCGCACTTTCAGCAAATCACTTCGCACATCAAACGTCTGTTGTATTAAAGAGTGTTTATTTCCTTTCTCATAGTTATTCTCAATATCAAGCAGATGGTCCTCAATATTTTGGACGATTGGAAAGTACGTATCTACGATCTTGTCCATAATCTTATGGCCGACTTCAATTGGGCCGATGGCTGAATAATCTCGTACATCCTGAAAATAGTTCCAGGTAGACTCCAGTTCTTTTAGTTCGTCAAAATGGAAAGACACAATAAAATTCTCTCCGATAAACAGGTCCACTTCCTGCGCGGAGAGAGAATGGGTGTTTAAAGCGTGCACGACAAAGAAACTATAGCCTTGATAGTATTCTAATTTAGGCCGCTGAAGGAATTGGAGACAGTCCTCGATCGCCAGGGGATGAAAATGAAAATAAGAACTAAGCAGTTGGATTTCCTCTTCATCCGGGTTAATGAAATCCACCCAGTACCATGCAACGTTATCGTCTGACAACGATTCAACAGGCGGTTGCAGCAAAACATTGTGATCTTTTGTAACAGCCATTATTCTAAGCATATCCGTCTTTCCCCCGGTACGTACAGATTAATTAAACGGGCTGCATTTGCAGCATCGTGTTCTCATTCAGCAAATTCAGCACCACTTCATAAGCGCTTTTTTCTTTATGATTCTCAAAATAACTCATTTTGCGCAGAATTCCTTTTACTTCGGGCTCATTTTCAAGGACAGAAGCGATCTGCTCTTCAAACGGCTTTTCCTCGTTAAGCTGAATGATTAATTTTTCACTGATCAGCTTCCTCAAATTGATCTGTTCCTGGCCAGGCAGGGCGGAGTGAACGAAAATAGGCAGCCTCTTCTTCAGGGCTTCACTGATGGTGATCCCGCCTGGTTTTGTGACAATGGCGTCCACTTGTTCGTAAAGATGGTTCATTTCTGTCCGCGTGTATATATAGCCCCGCGGCCGGATGTTGGGGTGATTCCACGAAGACAGCTCCTTATACAGCTTCTGGTTTTTTCCGCAGAGAACTGTATAACGGTAATTGGAGTCTTCCTTGATCTGTTTCAGGAACCCTTTCATTTTACCAAGCCCGATGCTTCCGCCAGATATTAAAATGTGTTTTTTCAGGACAGGTCGCCCAGAGAAATAAGCACGGATGTCTTCGTTCACTGGTATCCCTGTAATGATAATCTGGTCTCGGTCAATCTTGTGTCTGGCGACAAGCTCTTTCTTCATGGAAGCATCACTGACGAGATGATAATCAATCCCTTTTTTTCCCCAGATGTCGTTAATAAAGAAATCTGTATATACGTTTACGACCGGGACCTGAATCAATCCTCTTTTTTTCAGCCGGCTGATAATCGCAGAAGGGAAACAGTGAGTACATACAATCACGTTTGGCTTTTCTTCACGAAGCATGCGCAGCATCTTATGTTCAAAAAGCAATAATTGATGAGGCAAAATCCCTCTTTTTTTTGCCGGAGTGTACATGACATGATGATAAATCCAATCATATGTTTTAGGCATTGTATGAATCCACTTTAAATAAGTGGTTGAAATCACTTTTTCCAATGGTTTATTCCAATAGCTTAAGAAATCGATTTTCTTGCAGATAATATGCTGTTTGCTGCTCTGCTGTATGGATGACATTAAAGCATCAGCAACCTGATGGTGACCAGAAGGCATTTGGAACAAAGGCAAAAACAAAATCTTTTTCATATAAAACCCTCCCTACAAACCTTCTAAATCCTGTTTGCAAATTTCTTCCTGAATATCGTTAACAAAAATAAAAGCAAAGCCGCTGCAGCAATCCATGGCAGGTATTTTAATTTAATCTGATCACCAAAGAAATAGCCTATGCTGACAAAGGTCGTCGTCCATAATGCACTCCCTGCAAACGAAAGCAGCACGTACCGATAAAAAGAATAGCAGCTAATCCCTGCAATGTAAGGGGCCAACTGGCGAAGTCCAGGCAGATAGAAACCAAATAATAAGGTTGTCAGCGCATGGCGGTGAAAACGCCCCTCCACCATACTCCATCGTTCTGGTGTAACTTTAATATACTTTCCATAACGCTCTATAAACGGGAGGCCAAGCTTCCGCCCGATCCAATACGACATGAGCATTCCTGCAAATGTTCCTAAAAAGGCATAAAGCAGGCTGGTCCCAAATTCAAAATGTCCTTTTGCGACGAGTACACCAACCAGAAACATAAATGATTCTTCCGGTGCAGGTATGCCGACAATACCGCAAAATAACACGATAAGAATAATCCAATGTCCATAACTTTGCATATAAAAAATAACGCTGTCTAAACTCATAGGAACCTCGTTCATTGTTTTTTCTTAAGTTCATCAAGTGACACAAACCGATAGCCTTTTTGCTGGGCGAATTCTAAAAATTCACGAAGGGCCTCAAGCATGACTGCCGGTGCCTCTTCATCAGCTCCAGGATTATCTCCGTTATCATGAAGTAAATAGATTTTCCCGCGGCCAAGGTCTCTTTTCAGCCTTTCTGCCAGCTTTTCCTTTCCTTGTGAGGCTTTCCAGTCTTGACTGATGGAAGACCACATGATGGTTTGGTACTTCCTTGCAGCAGTGAGCGAGAAAAGGTTGAAGCGTCCCCAGGGCGGCCGGTAATATAACGGATCTTTACCCGTAATCTTCTTTATGACAGAAGCGCAGCTCCCAATTTCCTCCCGAAGACGATACGGGAGCAAGAACCAGCTGTTGGAATGAGTCTGGTGGTGAATTCCGATGGCATGTCCTTCTCTGCACATTCGATCTATGAGATGGGGATGGCTTTGTGCCCGTTCTCCCACGATAAAAAAAGCAGCAGATGCCTGATAAGAACCCAGAAGATCAAGCAGCTTCTCCGTATATACAGGATGAGGGCCATCATCGAATGTCAGTGCAATCTGGAATTCATTATTCCCGGACTTCATAATCCCTATAGAGAAAACCCTGATAAGAACAGTGGGTATAATGGCGTAACAGAAAAACACAAACAGCAATAAAAATACAACCGATAAAATTATCATTCCCCGTGGTATACTCCCTCAAGCTGATCTACGGCGTCTGAAAGTGAATACAGCTTTTCTTCACATCTTTTTAAACATTCTTTAGAATGGAAAGAAAGCTCATTCTTAAAATAGTCTCGCTTCATAATCTTTCTATGCCATCTTTTCAAGCGCAGAAGCTCCATTTCATTTTCCTCTATATCACCAAATCGGGAATCGTTTTGGCTTTCGTCGTTCATGCGTTTCAGGAAGCGGGTGCAGCTCTCCAGCAGCTCCTCATACTCGGCCGCTCTCTGGGCGGTAAAAAGTTGTATCAGTTCTTGCTGGGAGTAATGAGAGAACTTTTCGACCTCTGCGATAAAAGAAGCACCGCGGTGCTCATCAATGAGTGTTCTTAGCTTAGTCAGCTTTTTTTCAATATCCGGTGTTTTAGGCACCAAGCATACCGATTGCTGAATATACAGCACTCCAAGTGCTTTTAGATTCCTCCAGATCCTTACTCTCAGCGTAGAAGGCTCTGCAGATACTTTATATGAAAACAAATACCATGTTCTATTATCTTCCATGGGGTTCACACCTTAATTTATTTGGATAGCCTGTTGCCATAATAACATAAATAACAATTGTTGCAAACGGAAATGAAACAACTGTTTCATAAATTTGTAAGTCCTTAATAAATCTTATCGATTCAATGGGAATTTTACATATAAAAAAAGAGGAGGACTCGATCGTCTTCCTCTTTTTGTTTATTGGCCAATGATGATTTTTTCTTTTGGATAATGGAAATGCTCCACAACCGTCTTTCCTCGGATAATAAATAAGAAGGATAGAACACCAATCCTTCCAATGAACATAAGGACCATGAGGATTACCTTGCCCCCGGTACTCAATTCGGAAGTAATTCCTAAACTTAACCCTGTAGTACCAAATGCGGAACAAACTTCAAATACAATTTTCTCAATCGGCAAAGGGTCCGTGACCGCTAAAAGCAAAGAGGCAGTACTGCAAAGCAGAAAGGCGACAATCAACACAATAAAAGACTTTTGCACATCCTCCGCCATCACTTCTCTGCCAAAGACTTTGATCGAATTCCTTCCTTTGGCATAAAACAGGATAGCCAGGTAGGCTACAGCAACAGTCGTTGTCCTGACTCCTCCCCCTACACTGCTTGGTGAAGCACCGATAAACATCATCGCGCTCAAAAATAGATTAGTGGGCGTTGAAAAATGGTTCATGTCCATCGTAGCGAGGCCGCCGCTTCTCGTTGTCACCGACTGAAACAAGGAATAGAATACCGTCTCATGCCAGGATTTGTCCGCGAGAAAATGACCGGCTTCAAAGACATAGATCCCCATTGTTCCTGTTACGACCAGAATAAAAAAAGTGATTGTCGTAATTTTGGTAAAGAGTGTAAAGGTATATCGTTCCTTATATTTTCTTTCCGCTATGAAATTCTTCCCTTCGACCAGTACAGGAAAACCAATAGCACCGGCGGTAATTAAAATCATGGTCAGCACCTGTATAAGGTAATCATCCTTAAACGGTATCAAGGACTGGCCCGTAAGATCGAAACCGGCATTTGTTGTAGCAGTAACCGAAGAAAAGAAACCATGGTAGAGGGCTTCTTGCCAGGATGGGTAGTACTTTAAAAAGAGGACTGTAAAAAGAACCATACCGATGAATTCTATGATCAAAATTAAGGTCAGAATTTGCCTCATAAGATTCACAAGTCCGGCCAAAGTAGATTGATTTTGATCAGTCATGATCAGCTGACGTTCTCTCATGCCGATTTTCTTTCCGAGCAGAATCCACACGGCAGTCCCCATCGTCATTACACCTACACCGCCGATTTGAACGATCATCGCTAAGGCAATCACTCCGCCCGTATTAAAGGTCTCATGAATCGTTACGACAGAAAGCCCGGTCACACTCACCGCACTGATCGCTGTAAACAGAGCGTCAACAAACGTCAGTTTTACTCCAGGATTGTGAAAGACAGGCAAACTGAGTACCCCAGTCGCAATAATGACTGAGAAAAGATAATAAAGAACGATGATTTGAACAGAGGTTAAGAAGAATCCTCTTTTAGTATTATTTCTTTTTACTCCAAGCACTATTTTCACAACCCTGTCTGATCAAATACTTTCAATTAAAATATACCCGGAACCGTAGCTTAAAGCTGCATCAGTGAATATTTTTCTTTTTAAATCGGCCGCCTTTTACGTCGTGAATATTTCCAACTGCCAAGAAGGCTGTCGGATCAATATCATCCACGATATTTTTTAATTTCGCTTCCTCAAGCCTGGTGATCACGGTAAAGATTACTTTTTTATCGTCTCTGGAATAGGCACCCTCCCCGTTCAGATAAGTTACACCACGTCCAAGCCGGGCGAGAAGGGCTTCGCCTATCCTCATATGTTCATCACTGATGATCCAAACGGATTTCGACTGGTCAAATCCATCGATTGTTACGTCAATGACTTTAAACGCGATATAGTAAGCGATTAAGGAATACATGGCTCTGTCCCAGCCAAAAACAAATCCTGCACTGGCCAGGATAAAGATATTAAAGAACATCACAACTTCACCGACGGAAAATGGTGTTTTTGTGTTGAACAGGATCGCTAAAATTTCGGTTCCATCGAGTGATCCTCCATAGCGGATGACCATTCCGACGCCCACTCCCAGTATAACACCGCCAAATACAGCAGCTAATAAAGGATCATCTGTCAAAACAGGCACCGGATGAAGAAAAGAAGTTCCAATAGACATGATTACAACACCAAATAGAGTTGAAATGGCGAAGGTTTTACCGATTTGCTTATAACCGAGGAAAAAGAATGGGATGTTTAACACGACAAGAAACAAGCCGAGGTTCAGGTTTGTTAAATGAGATAGAATAATCGAGATTCCTACAATTCCGCCATCAATGATCTGATTGGGAACGAGAAAAATCTCAAGGCCCGTAGCAACGAGCATGGCCCCCAGGGCAATAAAGAATACCCTCTTCAAAAGATTCGTTTTCGTTATTTTCTTATGAGCTGTTTGTTGTTGTTGTAATGATTCCAACAGCACTCCCCCTCCATTTATAAGTTTCTCTTATGGTATATATTAATTATAGCAGGATTTTATTGATAACTTAAATGATAAGCCTTATCAAATGATAAATTCGCAAAGACTAAAAAAGAAGCCCCTGCTTTTGCAGGAGCCTCTTTTTATGATGCTTGTTTCACTTCTTTGATATACGCTTCAGCTTTTTTATTATCAAATTGGCCTTCCCACTTGGACATGATAATCGCAGCAAGAGAGTTACCTACTACGTTAACTGCCGTTCTTGCCATATCAAGGATACGGTCGATACCAGCAATAAACGCTAATCCTTCTACCGGGATGCCCACTGTGCCCAGTGTAGCAAGGAGGACGACGAACGATACTCCTGGTACACCTGCAATTCCTTTAGATGTTACCATCAGCACAAGAAGCAGTGTGATCTGCGCGGAAACCGGCATGTCAATCCCATACATTTGGGCAATAAATAATGCCGCAATTGCCTGATACAGGGTTGAACCATCTAAGTTAAAGGAATACCCTGTTGGAATAACAAAGCTTGCGATAGCTTTCGGGCATCCTAACTTTTCCATCTTTTCCATAAGCTTTGGCAGAACGGTTTCTGAGCTTGAGGTTGAATAGGCAAGAATTAGCTCATCTTTTAATATTCTGAAAATATTAAAGATATTAACTCCAGCAATCCTTGCAACAATCCCCAGTACCACTACGACAAAGAACGCCATGGTCAAGTAAACAATTATGACAAGCTTACTTAATGGAATCAGTGATGAAACACCGAACTTCGATACCGTAACACCGATCAGTGCGAAAACTCCGAACGGAGCAAATTTCATGATCTGGTTTGTTACATAAAACATGGCTTCTGCTGTTCCTTGGAAAAACCTCAGAACGGGCTGGCCCTTCTCTCCAATGGCTGCTACACCTAGTCCGAACATAACGGAAAAGAAAATAATAGCAAGCATGTCACCATGCACAAGAGACTCAAACAAGTTTTGAGGAACAATATTAACGAAAGTCTCCGCAAATCCATGTTCTCCTGCTGTTTTGGCTGTGTCAACATAGCTTCCGATATCTGTCTTG
Source organism: Fictibacillus sp. NRS-1165 (assembly GCF_050468105.1). Taxonomy (NCBI): domain Bacteria; kingdom Bacillati; phylum Bacillota; class Bacilli; order Caryophanales; family Fictibacillaceae; genus Fictibacillus; species Fictibacillus sp. NRS-1165. Next base: position 25,791 of record NZ_JBDPNU010000005.1, on the reverse strand, counting down.
CTTAATGTTTTCATATCTACGCCTACACCCGGCTTAAAGATATTAGCTACTAACAAGCCAATAGCGATGGCAATCGTTGTTATGATCTCAAAATAAAGAATAGTTTTTCCGCCGAGTTTACCCAGCTTTTTCATATCACCTACACCGGCGACACCGACGATGAGGCTGGAAACTACAATCGGAATGACAATCATCTTAATGAGCCTTATGAAGATATCTCCAATTGGCTGCAAATACTTTTCAATTCCAGGGTTGCCGTAAAACACAGCTCCGACCGTGATCCCCAGAATTAAACCGATAAGAATCTGCCATGCTAGTCCAATTCTTTTCATAATGTATATCACCTCTTGTTGTTTGTAATCGTTAACACAATACTCTCATTGTATATTCTTTATAAAATGTTTGTCAAAGTTAATAATTGCTAACTTGCTTATTTGCACCAATAAACAAAGCAATAACGCAGGTTTAAGCACGACAAAAAAATAAAAAACACCCCTGGAAATGGGATGTTTTTCGCCCTGTTGAAACCCAGTTAGATCGGGAAAATCGCTACAATCTCTGCTATGCGGATAACAACCCGGAACGTACAATTGTTTCTTCTTACCCGCAGTACGATGACATCCCGGCCAACTTCAACTAATCTTCCGCGGAATGTCTGGTTTACGGTATCTACTTGTACACGTTCGTTAATTAGCGCACACGCTTCTCTTCTAAACGTATCTCCCCGGCGTCGGCCAAACCTGCAGTCTCCGCCATCAAAACCAAAACCCATGAATTACTCTCCTTTCATCACCGATTTCTACCAACCGATGGTACTAATAGTAAATGCGGGGGACAGGGTTTTGGTGTGGACAAACATCACGGGCACCTGCTGATATTTATCGTTTAAACAGTTGTTTAATATTAGGCCGACAGGGAAAAATGAGGACAAAAGCCTAGAAGAAGGGATGGGTTCGATGAGACAAGCCGAGACATTCGATGATATTCTTGAATTCTCCAATACACATGATTCGCAAGGCACGATGTATCTCAGTCAAAAAGAAACATCACCGGGAGGAATTTTGTTCAGTGATGAAGATTCAGGAAAACAGCCATTGGAACTTGAAATTAAACTTCTTTTAAAAACAAACGATGACTCTATTTGTTTTTCCAAACGCTATATGGAAGATGAAGAAGAGGAGTTTGAAAAAACGATGGATCAGCTGGAGCATATGAAAAACCAATTCAGCATAAAAACTGTAAATTCCAGTGAATTCGATGCGCTTTTGTCCAATAAATAGTAGGTGATCCGGCTTTCTGGACATGTCAGTAATGGTTTCCTGTTCGGCTTCATAAAGTAATAAAAAGAACGGACAGGAGGAAAACGATGCTTGCAAAGATGGCAGCCGTTTTCATCGGCAGTTTCTTAATGGGAATCGGAATAAATGTTTTTATACTTCCCTTTCATTTATTGGACGGCGGCATCATTGGCATCGGTCTGCTGTTAAAATATGTGTGGGGATTTAAAGTGGGAATGACCATTATCCTTCTGAGTGTTCCTATTTATTTTTTGGCCTGGAAATTCGACCGCCGTTCGTTTGTTAACAGTATTCACGGTATGCTCGTCTCGTCTTTTATCATTGATCTTTTGCTGCCTCTTAAGGGATCCATACACCTCCCCGTGATGGAAAGTGCTGTGATCGGCGGTTTATTGATCGGAACAGGGATCGGCATCATGCTTAGATACGATACGAGTACAGGCGGCACAGATCTCCTCGCGCTTTTTATTTCCAAGCGTTCTTCATTAAACGTTGGCGTCATCATCTTCATCATTGATGCTGCCGTAATTGTTTCTGGATTATATTTTATCGGCGAGGGAATGTTTTTCTACTCTCTCATCACCATCTTGTCTGTAGCATTTGCAACGAGCACAATTACCCTTTTCCACTCCGTCTCAGTTTTTTTAACGCCCAAATCCTAAAAAAATGCCCGCTGCCTTTATAAGACAGCGGGCATTTCAATTACTCGGGATCCGTAATTAACTCAGGGGTTTTAACCGCCCCCTCCAGCTCCTTCGCGATTTCTAATTTACTTACCTCAATGCGTTTAATCTGGTGTCCGTCATTTTCCACGACTTTAAAGATCAAGTCTTCATGCTCGATCTCATCTCCTTCAACAATATCGGAGTTTTGAGAAAGCATCCATCCTCCGATGGTATCAAGATCGGAATCATCGATTTCCAGGCCATACAAATCATTCACCTCAGAGATCAGCACTTTTCCGTCAAGCACCGTCACTCTAGGTGTCACCTTTAATATCATCGGGGTTTCATCCGTATCAAATTCGTCGCGGATTTCTCCAACGATTTCCTCAAGTATATCTTCCACTGTTAACAGGCCAGCTGTTCCTCCGTATTCGTCCATCAGGACAGCCATATGCACCTGCTGTTTCTGAAGTTTCACCAAGGTTTCCTGAATAGGCATCGTTTCAATCACGGTTAAAATAGGGCGCAAGTAGCTCTCCAGTGATTGTTCCACACCGGACATGAGATCATAAAATATTTCTTTTACGTTCACCATACCTACTACATGGTCTTTATCCTCATCGACGACGGGATAACGTGTATACTTTTCACTCGTGATGATGGCAAGGTTTTCTTCAATGGATTTGTTGATATATAAACAAACGATTTCCGTACGCGGAACCATAATCTCTTTAGCGATACGGTCATCAAACTCAAAGACTTTATTCATATAGCTATACTCTGACTGATTAATTTCTCCGCTCTTGTAACTCTCGGAAAGTATTAGACGAAGCTCTTCTTCCGAGTGGGCCATCTCATGCTCCGAAACGGCCGACAGACCGAACATTTTTGTAAAAAGGCGGGCACTTCCGTTAAGCAGCCAGATGATGGGATACAGGACTCTGTAGAACATGATCAGCGGTCCTGAAAGCATCAAGCTGATCTCCTCTGCCTTTTGAATAGCAAAGGTTTTAGGCGCAAGCTCACCGAGTACAACATGAAGAAAAGTAATGATGGCAAAAGCAAGAATTAAAGTGACCGTTTTCGTGAGCGCAGGACTTAAGCTAAATTGTTCAAAAACCGGCTGAAGCAAGTGATGAAGAGTATCCTCACCGAGCCACCCCAGTCCTAAAGCGGTAATTGTGATCCCAAGCTGACAGGCTGAAAGATAACCATCCAGGTTTAGCAGTACCTTTCGCACCGCAACTGCCCGCTTATTTCCTTCTTCCACGAGCTGGTCGATTCTCGTACGGCGGATCTTTACAATCGCAAATTCAGCGGCCACAAAAAAAGCGGTTAATACAATCAGTAATGCTACTAAGAATAACTTAAATATGTCCAAATAGACTCTTTATTCTCTCACATCTTGGAGAGATAAAGATGTCACCTCCTGATTTATTTTACTGGATACTTTCGGCGTTTCCTTAAATAAGCGGCGTTTCTCCAATAATCAATAAAAGGCTGTGAAGTAAAGTTGCGCGTTCGGCAGGCATATATTTAACAGCAAGTTTTAATTGCTCCTTGTCGAGCTGCTGAAGAAGAGGCTTTAGCTCCTCCACATCTTTTTCAAGCGTATTGAGCTGCATATCGACTTTTTGCATCGTTTCACTATACAGCCCTTCCTTTTCCTTGAATGATGCCATTTTTTCTTTGATTTTCTCTAAAGGAAGATGCTGTTTCTTATAATAATTAATCCACGTAAGCTGCTGTAGGGCTTCTTCACTGTAAAACCGATAATTTGATTGGGAACGTTCAGCCTTTAACAGGCCAAGTTTTGTATAATAATCAATGGTTCTTTTTGAAACGCCTGCTAATTCAGCTAGTTCGCTGATACGATACTTCCCAAATCAATCACCCCAATGCATAGATAATAAATAATTTTACAGAATTAGAACTGTACAGTCAAACGTTTCGGTTTTAAAGGATACTTTGTTTCATGAAATAACTGGCCATTAGAACACTCATCACAACCACGAGGGAAATGGAGACCACGAAAACCATCCTGATGGGAGATTTGAAACTTTGGTTGTTAATTTGTTTTTGTTTATTAAAATAATCGACGGTCGCAAAGACAATCGTGGCAATTCCGAGCAAGAATGCGATAAATCCGACAGCCGCCACCACCTGATCCTCCAGCCGCAGAACTTTGATCTGCAGGGTAAAATGAAGATTTAAGAAAACAAAGCCGATGCCCGCCATTGCGATCGCTGTCCTAATCCAGGCAAGATATGTCCGTTCATTGGCCAGATGCTGCTGAATGTATTTAGAATCAATCGTTGGTTTTCGGTCTTGTTTATCCATAGATAATCTCCCTGTCATTGTCCCTTATTTCAACAAAGAGCAGTCCGGGTTCCGGGACTGCTCTTTGTTTACGTTTACTGAGCTGCTGCAACAAGCTGTTGGACGTGATCCATGACATCATTTTTCAGTTCACGCAGCAAGGATTCACTGCTGGTCAAGGAGTCTGATTTAACGGCAAAATAAAATTTAATCTTAGGCTCTGTCCCTGAAGGCCGCAGGCAGAACCAAGAACCATCACTCAGAACATATTTTAAGACATTGGATGCCGGTAAGTGAATGCTGCTTTCCTCTTCAAAAATGAGATCCGTTTTTGTTGCTGTGCTGTAATCCTCAACATACAAAATTTCCTTCCCTGCCATTTTTAATGGAGGATTGGCCCTGAACGATTCTAAAATATGAAGAATCTGCTCGGCGCCCGCTTTGCCTTTCAGCGTTAATGATTCAAGGCCCTCCAAGTGATATCCGTAGCTTTCAAATATGTCTAATAGACCCTCGAACATCGTTTTCCCTTGCTTTTTATAATACGCTGCAACTTCTGCAGCAAGAAGGCAAGTCTGAACGGCATCCTTGTCGCGGACAAAATCTCCGATTAAATAACCGTAGCTTTCTTCATAGCCAAACAGGAAAGTATGCTCTCCCGTTTTTTCATATTCTTTGATTTTCTCGCCGATAAATTTAAATCCGGTCAGTGTATCGACGGTTTTAAGGCCAAAAGAGCTCGTAATTTCTCTTCCCAGCTCGGATGTTACGATCGTCTTAAGGACGACTCCTTTCGGGCACAGAGAGCCTTGAGCTTGCTTTTGTGAAAGAAGATAGTGAAGAAGGAGTGCCCCCGTCTGATTTCCGGTAAGCACCACATACTCCCCGTCCAGGTTCTTTACCGCTACACCGACACGATCGGCATCAGGATCTGTTGCAAGCAGGACGTCTGCATCCTTCTCTTTGCCATATTGAATAGCAAGCTCAAATGCAGCATGCTCCTCCGGATTTGGCGACTTAACCGTTGAAAAATCAGGGTCAGGTTTTTCCTGTTCTTTTACAACTGTAACATTTTTAAAACCGATCGCATCCAATCCGATCCTAACCGGTAAATTAGCCGTTCCGTGAAGAGGCGTAAATACGATGCTTAAGTCTTTCATGTCATGTATGAGATCCGGATTAACGGTTATCCTCTTTAACTGCTCAAGATATGCGTCATCGATTTCTTCACCCACGATCTGGATGAGCCCGTCCGCTTTCAACTGCTCCTGGGGATCAACCGGGATCGCAAGTTCATTTTCTATCTTTTCAACTAGTTCTGTTAAAAGATCCGCTTCATTCGGCGGCAGCTGCCCTCCATCGGCACCGTATACTTTGTATCCGTTATACTCGGGAGGATTATGGCTGGCTGTAATGACAATTCCGCTGAAAGCCTTGAGATAGCGGACAGCAAAAGAAAGCACGGGCGTTGGTCTCAAGCTCTCAAACACGTAGGTTTGTATTCCCCTTGTCGCTAATGTGCTTGCCGCCTCCATCGCAAATTCAGGTGACTTATGCCTGGAGTCATAGGCGATGACTACACCGCGCGCCTTCGGCTTCTCACCATGTGCTTCAATGAAGCTTGCAAGGCCGGCTGACGCCTTTCGAATGGTATATGTATTCATTCGGTTCGTTCCAGGGCCGATTTCCCCCCTCATGCCTCCAGTGCCAAATTCGAGGTTCTTATAAAAGGAATCCTCAAGGCCGGTTTCCGTTTCTTTTAATTGTTCGAGCTGACGTCGAAGCTCGTCGCTAAGAGTCGGTTCATTCAACCATTTTTCGTATGCAGTCATCCAGTTCATTACGGAATCTCCTCCTTTTATGCGCGGGTCTATTCCCTTTATAATTCTGTACCGCGTATGTTTTCCCTTCTTGTACGGAAAATTCTCAACTACTTATTCCATTATACCGCAGTGTAAAAGCCAGGAAAACTACATTCGACAGCAATGCGGAATTTGTCGCACGATTTGCTGGCATGCGACATTATTTCCCGGTAAATAAAAAAATACAAGCAAAAACGACAGGAAATCTCCTGCCGTTTTCTTTTTAGCTTTTACTTTTACTCTTTTGAACCACTTCATACAAATCCAGCCTGCGGTTTCGAAGCTGGGTGACGTTCCCTGTCTTTCGCTGCCTGCGCAAGATCTCCAGGTCAACGTCTCCGACGACGACTGTTTCGATGTTCGGATGGCATTCCCCAACGATTCCGTCCCGTGGGAATGCGAAATCAGAAGGAGTGAAAATTCCAGATTGAGCATACTGGATATCCATATTTTCAACCTGTGACAGGTTGCCTACTGTTCCGGCAATGACCGTGTAGATTTCATTCTCTACAGCTCTTGCCTGTGAACAATACCTTACCCTGACATACCCCTGTCTGTCCTCGGTACAGAATGGTGTAAAGATAATATTAGCTCCCATGTCTGTCACAATTCGAGACAGCTCAGGGAATTCTATATCATAGCAGATCAGAATGGCGATCTTGCCGCAATCAGTGTCGAACACCTGCACCTTGTCACCTGGTGTGATGCCCCACCATTTTCTTTCATTTGGTGTGATGTGAATCTTATACTGCTTTTCAATCGTTCCGTCTCTTCGGAATAAATAAGCAACATTATAGATGTTGCCATCCTCTTCAACGAAATGCGAGCCTCCGATTATATTGACATTGTACCGGACCGCGAGATTTGTAAAGAGTTCGATATAATCCTCCGTATATTCGGTCAACCGCCTGATGGCCTGGCTAGGGCTTTTCTCTTCACAGAATGATAAGAGCTGAGTAGTCAGCAATTCAGGAAACACAGCAAAATCGGATCCTTGATCGGCAGCAACATCTGTATAATACTCAACTTGCGTAGCGAAATCCTCAAACGATTCAATCGTCTTCATCATGTACTGAATAGCTGTTATACGTATCGGTTCACTTGTTTTGAAATGTCTCCTCGTATTATGAGGATGATAATCCACATTATTCCATTCCATCAAAGTCGCATATTCCTTGGACTGCCTATCATCAGGCAGATAATGGCGGTTGATCCGCATGACTGTGAATCCGTTCATCAGCTGAAAGGTGAGCACTGGATCGTAAATATTGTGATGGATGACTTCTTTCACATATTCCCTCGGTGTCATTTCGTTAGAATGCTTGTAATAATTTGGGATGCGGCCGCCCAGGATTATGCTTTTCAGATTCCACTCTTCAGCAAGTTCTTTTCTCGCCTCATATAGGCGCTTTCCGATTTTCATCCTGCGGTAATTTGGGTGAACCATCACTTCTATGCCATAAAGATTATAGCCGTTAGGATTGTGGTTCGTAATGTACCCTTCATCTGTAATTTCGTCCCATGTATGCTGGTCATCATATTCATCAAAGTTAACAATCAGGCTCGAACAGCTTCCAACTATTTTCCCTTCATATGTAACTACAAACTGGCCTTCAGGAAAAATATCCAGATGGCTTTCAAGCTGCTCGCGCTTCCACGGCTCCATGTGGTCAGGAAAGCAGATTCTCTGCAACTCAAGAATTTCATCTAAATCATTGTATTGTATATTCCGAAGTTCAATCTTCTTTTCAAATTTAGAAACATCTACTTCACTCAATAGGCTCACTCCTATTCAAATTCAATCTCATCAAACCCAGTTTTCCATCCTGCCGGCCAAAGAGCCTGTATTGAGCTCCAGTTGAATACCATCTGGATCCAAAAAGTTCACGCAGCGCCCTCCGCCCCGCTTTATCGGACCTCTGACAATCTTTACGTCATTGCTTTTGAGGACCCCCACTGCTTGATCAAAGTCATTTTCGTGCACAGTGAAGGCCGCATGGTCGACTCCGGCCGATTTACTGTCTGCCTTCTTAGCTTCTCCCCGCTCGAGCAGACAAATCCAGACCGGCCCCCACTCAAGATAAGCGTCCGTCCGCCCTTTATGAACAAGCACGGCATTTAATACCGTTTGATAAAAATCCAGTGAACGGCTTAAGTTTTTCACTGCAAAGGTTATATGATTAACTCCCAGAATCTTGACCATCAAAACCGGCTCATCAGTTCTATTAACTGTACTTCTGCTAACGACTCCAACTGATGGTCCACATCTCCGAAAGCAAGTCCTCTCGTTACTTCATTAGGGATAACTACACAATAAAGACCTGCTGCTTTCGCTGCTTTCGCCCCGTTCGCCGAATCCTCAAACGCAATCGCTTCCTCCGGTTTCACTCCAAGGCATTTAACAGCTTCCAAATAGAGGGCAGGATCCGGTTTTACTCGCTCTACTTCATCCGCTGTTTTCAAACAGTCAAAGTAGGAAAGCAAATTTAACTTTTCCAAGTGCCCAGTTACCCATTCGCGCGACGAGCTGGTGGCGAGAGCGATTTTCAAACCAAGTTCTTTAGCCGCTTCCAGGTAGTCCTCCACACCCGGAAGCGCTTTTTCACCTTCCAGCATGGCAAGGACCCTTTCATGATGCTGCGCACGCAAGCCCTTTATATCTACCTTTTTATTGATTTGTTCTTCAAGGTATTCAAAGGGATCTAAATGATCCTTCGTTCCAATGCATTCCTGCCATAACTCCAGCGGCATGCTGCATGAATGCTCCGTAAAAATCTCTTGAATGGCATTGTAAACACTCGTCTCCGAATCCAAGATCAGCCCGTCAAAATCAAAGACCAAAGCTTTTATCATTTATTTCATTGCCTCCCTTTTTATATTTATTTTCTTATCCCTGTCTTGAAAGTGCAAGAGAGAAGCTTTTAAGAAAAGCGCAAGCGCCGTGCAAGCTCTTTATAACCTGGCAATTCTTTACCCTTTTCAAGGTCTAAAAAAACAAGGCATCCCAAATCGGGGCACCTTATTTAAAGCCGTTCGTCCGGAACGTTATTTTATTTCCGTTGCTGATGGCCGTAATAACCCCGAGCTGATCGGTTCGATAGATGGTCATATCCAACCGTTCCAGCCGGTACAGCACTTCTTTTGAGGGATAATGATACGGATTGTTGTTTCCTACCGAAATAATAGCGGTCTTTGCGTGGACAGCTTTTAAGAACGGCATGGCGGTTCCCGTGTTTGCACCATGATGGCCGACCTTAAGGACATTTGCCTTTAAATCTTTTTTCGACGAAAGCAGTTCCTTTTCGGATTCCATCCCAGCATCAGCCATCAGCAAAAAGCGGTTTTTACCATGTGTAATCCTCAATACCGCAGAGTAATCATTAATGTATTTATAATAGGAAGAACCAGGTCCCAGCATATCCACCTTTACTGAAAAACCGAATCGGAATTTGGTTCCGGCTTTTGCACGTTCCACTGGGATGTTCTTTTCGTTAATGATTTTAAAAAGATCATGATAATAAGCCGTATCATACGGAAGATTGGGCATGTAAATCTTTTTTACATTAAAATTCTGTATCACATCGTCCATGGATCCGATATGGTCATGATGAGGATGCGTTGCCACCAATACGTCGATATCGACAACTCCCTGGCTTTGTAAATACCGAATAATCTCTGGTCCATCATTTTCGTCACCCGCATCAACGAGCATGTTCTTCCCATTCGGCATCTGGATCAAAATGGAATCCGCTTGGCCGACATCAAGAAAATGCACCTTCAGCGGCTCGAACCATGCGGCACCTGCGTTTTTTGGGGAGAAGCATAACACAGCAGCGGCCAGGATAGCGGCTATGATCAGCTGCTTTTTGATTCGATTCACCTTCAACGATCCTGTCCCCTCCCATTTGGTTATGAATTAGTTATATGTAACTTTCCTTCATAATAAAAGAAAACCCATTATCCAATACATGGATAATGGGCCCCTCTGCTATTTTACTTCTTCTCTTTTCCTGAAGAAGCTCTTCATGGAATGATACACATCCGCTTTTTCCTTTAGAATATAATAATTAAATTTAGGATCTGTGATGCTTTTATACACACTCATTAACGTTGAATGCCGGTTATAAGCGTTAACCTCGCCATACCCAAACATATTGCTGTGTGCCATGATCTCCTGCACCAGCTTAACGCAGCGGGCATTGTCGCTTGTCAGATTATCCCCGTCTGAAAAATGAAAAGGATAAATATTAAAACGGGATGGTGAATACTTGGTTTCAATTAATTCCAATGCTTTTCGGTAGGCAGAGGAACAAATTGTTCCACCGCTCTCTCCTTTAGAGAAGAAATCCTCTTCTGATACCACTTTGGCTTCAGTGTGATGAGCAATAAATTCGATTTCCACCGTTTCATATCTCGACCGCAGGAATCGTGTCATCCAAAAGAAAAAGCTCCTGGCCATGTATTTTTCCCATATTCCCATGGATCCTGATGTATCCATCATGGCCAGGACCACGGCTTTTGATTCCGGCTTCACCACTTCATTCCATGTTTTAAACCGCAGGTCATCGTTATAGATAGGCGCGATGGCTGGTTTTCCTTTAAGGGCATTTCGTTTAAATGCGGTAAGTATGGTGCGTTTCTTATCTACGTTCCCCATTAGGCCGGTCTTGCGGATATCATTGAACTCAACTTTTTCAAGAACGATATTGTCCTGTTCTTTTTGTTTTAAATTCGGCAATTCCAGCTCTTTAAACAAGAATTCCTGAAGCTCGGCAAGTGAAACCTCTGCTTCGGAATAATCCGAACCCGGCTTGTCGCCTGCCTGGCCTTTACCTTTTCCTGCACCAGCCTGGCTTCCATTCCCATCACGCGCTACCACATCTCCTACCTGGCTGTCTCCGTCTCCCTGCCCTACATGCTTGTTCTTTTCATAATTGTAGCGAATTTTGTATTCGTCCAATGAACGAATCGGTATTTTAATAACATCTCGCCCATTGGATAAAATAATGTTTTCTTCGCTGATCAAATCGGGCAGGTTGTTTTTTATGGCTTCCTGTACCTTTTCCATATGCCTCTGGTGATCCTGATAGCCTTTGCGGTGGAGGGACCAGTTCTCTTGAGAAACGGCAAAATTATTTTTAGCTTCCTCGCTCATCATTTCCCCTCCTTCTTTTTTAATTGGCTCATTGTTTTATTTGAATGAAATCAGATCAATTGATAAAAGAACCACCCACTTTTGAATAGAAAAAGGGTTGGTTACTTTATCCTATGCAGTACAAGGTGAGAATTGCTAAGTAATTGACACATTTTTCAATCAATTGAGATAAGCGTATGTTTGCGGGCGTTTTACGCCTCAGGAACCTTTTCTATGGGACAGCGGTTGTGGCAGCGCGAAAAAGTCTGCATCTTAAGATCGGTTCAATTAGCAGCAAATTCGGTTCAATTATTTCGAATATGATTCAATTAATTTCCGATTTGGTTCAATTATTTCGATTTTGGGTCAATAATTTTCGGAGCCGCACAAAAAAAGCATCGATGACTCAGCCATAATGATTGAGGACAGGGATAATTTATAGATAAATAAAAAAACCTGTTTCGGTTACCCGAAACAGGTCTTACTGATGATTTTTATTTTTATGATGTTCATACTGAGCAGGATCAGGAGTCTTGCCGCTTTTCTCAACATTATCATTCGTCGACATCTTCTCCATTACCCTTCCATGTTCCTTCATTTCTTTAAAGTTTGGAGTCATCGAGCTGTTTTTTGGTTTTTCTGTATAGTCCTGTTCTCTGGACATAGAACATCACCTCTTCCTGCACAATTCCCTTATTCCTGTGGGACTAAACTTATTTAATCACTTCAAGCTCTTTTACAGGCCAGTAACGGAGATTTACTTCACCAACGATCTTTTTCATATCGACCAAGCCGATATGGCGGCTGTCAATACTGTGCAGCCGGTTATCTCCCATCACAAAGACTTTTCCTTTAGGAATGACTTTTTGCCCGGTGACTTCTTCCAGCGTAAAGTCACCTGTCAGATTTCCGCTCGTAATATTCTTCTTATACTGATTTAAATAGGGCTCATCGATTTGTTTGCCATTTATATAGAGATTATCGTTTTGATAGGCGATCCTCTCACCCGGCATTCCGATCACTCGCTTAATATAATCCTCTTTCGCATTCGCATGAAAAACAATTAAATCAAACCGCTTGGGCTTTCCAAGATTGTAGCCTAATTTATTTACAATCAGCCGGTTTCCATTTTCAATGGTCGGCATCATTGATTCTCCATAAACAACGTACTGCTCGAATAAAAATTTCTTTATCAGCAACGCTAGTATGAGTGCTATTCCAATGGCTTTTATCCAATCCCATAATTGGCTTTTATCTTCCCCGGAACTCATCCTCTCACTTCCTTTTTGTTAGCGTTTAGTATCAATTTACCACTATAGTTTATCATAATACAAGGTATTCTCTTTCTTGGTCCCATTTATTCTTTTATTATGAAGATAATCTTTGACTTTCCTTAACATTCGCTAAAAAAAAACGCATCCTATGAAATCATAGGGATGCGTTTTTTTTTAGCGGTTTAAAAGGCTGCCTACATACCTTAGGAGTTCGTTCGCTGATGTCGTATTATACCCATGCTCTTGGACGAGGCGGGCGATGACTTCATTCACCTTTTTAAGCTGTGCTTCATCAGGAGTCTTAGAAGAAGTCGTAATTTTAACGACATCTTTCAGATCTGCAAACAGTTTCTTCTGGATCGCTTCTCTTAAGCGTTCGTGTGAATTGTAATCAAATTTCTTTCCTTTTCTCGCATAAGCGGAAATTCGGATTAAGATTTCTTCCCTGAATGCTTTTTTCGCATTTTCAGAGATTCCAATCTGCTCCTCAATGGAACGCATCAATTTTTCGTCCGGGCTCATTTCTTCACCAGTAAGAGGGTCTCTGAGCTTATTTTTATTGCAGTAAGCCTCTACATTATCGAGGTAGTTATCCATCAGTGTTTTTGCAGATTCTTCATAAGAATAAACAAAAGCCTTCTGCACTTCCTTCTTCGCGATCTCATCGTACTCTTTCCGCGCCAGAGAGATAAAATTAATATAACGCTCTTTATCCTCCTTAGTGATGGAAGCATGATGGTCGAGACCATCCTTCATAGAGCGGAGAACATCGAGTGCATTGATCGATGGTATGTCTTTGCGAATAATGGCAGATGAGATCCTGTTAATGACGTAACGAGGGTCGATTCCGCTCATTCCTTCGTCCGAAAATTCCTTTTGCAGCTCTTCGAGATCGATATGGTTGTAGCCTTCCACGATTTCTCCATCGTACAGCCTCATTTTCTTGATCAGATCCATGCCCTGCTTTTTTGAATCCTTCAAGCGGGTCAATATCGAGAAAATCGCTGCCACTCTTAAAGCATGAGGAGCAATGTGGACATGGGACATATCACTGTCTTTAATCATCTTTCCATAGATGCGTTCTTCTTCAGACACTCTCAAGTTATATGGTACTCCCATAACGATGATCCTCGAGTGCAGCGCTTCGTTCTTTTTATTGGCGATGAATGAGCGGTATTCCGATTCATTCGTATGAGCGACAATCAATTCATCAGCAGAGATCAGCGCGAATCTTCCCGCTTTAAAATTGCCTTCCTGAGTCAGAGATAATAAATGCCAGAGGAATTTTTCATCACACTTCAGCATTTCCTGAAACTCCATCATCCCCCGGTTCGCCTTATTCAACTCTCCGTCAAAACGGTATGCGCGGGGGTCTGATTCTGATCCGAACTCTGCAATTGTTGAAAAATCAATACTTCCTGTTAAATCAGCAATATCCTGTGATTTTGGATCGGATGGGCTGAATGTTCCAATCCCTGTTCTTTTATCTTCAGAAAAAAAGATTCGTTCAACCATGACATCTTCAATACAATTATCGTACTCTTTTTCAAGCCTCATCGTGTTTAAAGGCGACAGGCTTCCTTCGATCTTGATACCATAATCTTCAAAAAAATCCCCGCGCAGATGATGAGGGATTAAATGCAATGGATCCTCATGCATCGGGCAGCCTTTGATGGCGTACACGGCTCCTGCGTCTGTTTTCGAATATTTCTCCAGACCTCGTTTCAGCATGGTAACAATCGTGGATTTCCCCCCGGAAACAGGCCCCATCAGTAAAAGTATCCTTTTTCGAACGTCCAACCGTTTAGCTGCGGGATGAAAATACTCCTCTACCAGCCTTTCGATTGAATCCTCAAGCCCAAAAATCTGGTTGTTGAAAAAGTTATACCTTTTGGCTCCGTTCACTTCCTCTATTCCAGCATCTTTAATCATATTATAGACTCGGGAATGAGCGGACTGAGCGACATAAGGGCGTTCCTTTAAAATCTCAAGGTATTCTCCGAAGGTACCTTCCCAGGCAAGACGCCTCTCCTCTTCACGGTGCAATTGGATTTTACTTAAAATATCCATGTGTACCCCCTTGCGTAGTGTTTGCATCCTTCGTTTGTTAATCTACTTTATGCGAGGATGTCCCCAATCATTCAAGTTGTTTTTTTGTTTTTCCGATAGAAGAACTTTGTGGTTACGCATCAAAAATGAAAGTGGTTGTAGTATTGTTTATGTATACCGGGGCTGGATTAGTCTTGATATTTTACAGCTTGTTTTTCAGTCAAGTTTGCCGTTGTGCGATAACAGCGGTTTCGCTATAATAAAGAAAGGATATGGAAAATTGCACCCAAAGGAGGAGATCGCATGAGTTTTATCCTCATACTAGGAGTTATGCTCGCGTTCTTAACCGCCATTTTCACTGCGGGATACAATGATAGTCCCGGAACGAAATAAAACGGTACATATAAAAAAACGCCCATTTTCAAGGGCGTTTTTTTATATGCTTAACCCACATTAACCCAATGAAGGGAATTCCTGCTGCCTCAACGCTTCATAAATTAAAATCGCAGCAGTATTGGAAAGGTTCAAAGAACGGATGTTATTATTCATCGGAAGCCTGAAACACCGTTCTGCATTTGCCTCGAGCAGTTCCGGAGGCAGTCCTGTCGTCTCACGGCCAAATACAAAAAAGTGATCACGTGACAGCTCGGTGTAATTCATATCAGTGTAGCGCTGTTTTCCGAACTTGGTAATATAGTAAAACAATCCTTCTGGAAAACGATCGAACAGCTCCTCCAGAGAATCATAATAATGAACATCAACGTGTTCCCAGTAATCCAAGCCAGCCCTCTTCAGCTGTTTATCATCCGTTGAAAAACCAAGCGGACGGATCAAATGCAGAGATGTCCCTGTTCCTGCACACGTACGGGCAATATTTCCAGTATTGGCCGGAATCAGGGGCTGATAAAGTACGACATGTAAACCCAAAACTCTCACCTCGAATGCTTATTCCTCCATTATTATAGCACTTTTACCGGAATATAGCCCCAAGGTGCTTATTTTACACAATATGAAAAAACTTATATTTGATCTGCGGTGTGTAGGCGGTAGAGTCCTCGTACTTCCAGAATCTCATCCGGCTGTCTGTGGAGTGCGCATTCACAAGCGGCTCTCCCGAAGAATCTTTAGCTACCACGATCGTTGTATGCTGCCAGTGCCCGTCGCCGTCAAAATCATAGCAGATCACGTCACCTGGAATGAGCTGGCTCGCAGAAGACTTCTCTCTTGCCTGGAGCTGTGATTTGGATCCGCTCAAATACCATCTCATCGCATTGGCCACCGTCCAGCTGTAGCTCCAATCATGATGCTTAAACCACCAGCCCTTGGACCGGGTTCCATGGTGGACCATGGGGATGCCTCCTCCTGCGTGAAGGCACTGGGAAATATAGTTTGTACAATCGACATCGAAAGACTTAAATGCAGGATTATACGTGTTCCACCATCTTTCCGCATACCTTACTGCCGCCAGCCGGTCATATTTGTGTTTTCGAAGAACAGCCGGCTCTGTCTCTCTGTCAATTTTCACCTTCTCTTTATGCTGCCCCTCAGGTTTAAGCACTTTATCAGTGATCAGCTGATCCTCCTTAAATACCGCTCTCCTCTCCTGTGTCCACTCCTCAACATAAAAATCATACCCATGCCTGATCAAATTACTGAAATGAAGAATATAATCGACCTGGTGAAGATCATCAAAGCTGGAATGCCGCAGGACCTGCGCTTCCACATTATTATTGACCAATACGGCATTCCTCTCATGCAATGCCTGCTTTTTTCGAGCAAAACTCTCCCTTTCCTCCAACGGCAAACAGACACTATCGGTCCAGTTTTCATTGACCATCCAATCCGTCAGGCGCTGTATATAGAATTTCAGCTGCTCCAGCCAGTTCATAGGCCACCCCCGTGTTGCAAAATTAACGTACTATCAGCATATGAAACAGGGACAAAAAAAAAGAACCGTTTAAAACGGTTCACGAAGTCTTTGGTATAAAGTTCTGAAGTTCAATGTTCAGCAGAAGTTCTTTTTTATCCAATCCGCCGCCATATCCGACAAGCGCACCATTGCTGCCAACCACCCTGTGGCAAGGAATAATGATCGGGACTGGGTTTTTGTTATTGGCACTGCCTACAGCTCTCACGGCTTTTGGCGCACCGATTCCTTGTGCGATATCCTTATAGGAGCATGTCGCGCCATAAGGAATCCCCTTTAATTCCTCCCAAACCTTAATTTGAAAGGGAGTGCCATACAGGTCTAACGGAATAGAAAATTCCTGCAGTGTACCATTGAAGTAGCTCTCGAGCTGGTCAACGATCGGCTGCAGCTGTCCTGGTGAATGAGTCAGTTCCCCCTTAAGGTAGTTCTTCGACATCCAGGATTGAAGGGATGGTAAATTTTCTTCAAGGCTCCCAAAATCAATCCGGCAAACGCCATTTTCGGTTGCAATAATAGTCAGGAGGCCAATCGGGCTTTTCATTTCCTCATAAGAGAATAATGTTTTTATATTACACATAAAAATCCCTTCTTTTATTTTCTTGATGTTTTCTATACTAACGGACATGTTCTCGCGATGCGATTAGTAAATTCCGTGATTTTGAAGCATATTCAGTCCTTTATCGATTTCTGACGCCACATTCCCGTCTTTTTCTCGTTCTTTCGCAGCATTAAGCTGTTCTCTTGCTATCCTTCCGCCGATTTTACCTAACGCCCAAGCAGCAGTTCCGCGGATGACAGGGCGGGGGTCTTCATTCATCAACTGGGCCAGGTCCTCAGAGGCGGATTCATCTTTGAAATGAGCAAGAGCAAGGATCGCATTGCGCTGGATCGGTTTTTTCCCTCTCCATGAGCCGGACACTTGGCCGAACCGCTCCTTAAATTCACGGTTGCTCATATGAAGGATCGGCTTTAATAAAGGTTTCGCAATCTCAGGATCCGGTTCCATCTCCTCATGAAGATGGAAATCCTTCCCCTTATTTTTGGGGCATACCGTCTGGCACGTATCACAACCATATAGACGATTTCCTATTTTCTCACGGTATTGATCAGGAAGAAAATCCTTGGTCTGTGTTAAGAAGGCAATACACTTATTGGAGTCCAGCTGCCCTCCCTGCACAAGTGCTCCGGTCGGGCATGCGTCAATACAGATCGTGCAGTCTCCGCACTGATCAGTAATCGGGGTGTCTGGCGGGAGATGTAAGGTAGTTATCAACTCCCCTAGATATACATAGGAGCCAAACTCCGGGGTGATCGTGGCACAATTCTTCGCACTCCATCCGATTCCTGCACGCTCGGCGACAGCACGATCGGACAATTCCCCCGTATCGACCATCGACTTTACCTTCGCTTCCGGGACTTTCTCTTTGATGAAGTCCTCTAACAGACGCAGTTTCTCTCTCAGGATGAAGTGGTAATCCACTCCCCAGGAGGCCCGGCAAAAAATGCCTCTTCTTGCCCCCCTGACACTGCGCGGAGCATTTTTCATTTTAGAAGGGTAAGCTAGAGCGATGGATATGATCGAATGTGCCTCTTCCATCAAAAGCCGCGGATTCGTTCTCTTTTCGATGTCCTTTTCTTCAAATCCCGATTGATAACCGAGCGTTTGCTGCTGAACCAGCCTTTCTTTCAAATCGGCAAAAACATTGGCAGAAGCAAATCCAATTTTGTCGATACCAATTGATTTACTATATGCAATGAGTTCTTCTTTTAACTGGGCGCCTGTCATAACTGAACCTCCTTTCTCCATAAAGGATTTCTTGATCTATGGTAAACTAGCTATAAAATACGATAAAAAGTAAGGTGATCTGTATGATAAATATAGCAAAGGACATTAAACAGCTTGTCCCTTCTTTTAAATTGGGAGCAATACTATATCATGATATCGTGATTGGAGAATCACCGCAAATGCTAAAGGGCAGATTCCAATTATTTCTTGAATCTCTGAAATTGGACGCCCAGCAGCTCAGTGTCTCTGACCACCCCGGCGTTCAGGAATGGAGAAAAACTTTCAAAGCGCTAGCAATGGATCCCTCAAGATACCGGCCTTCTGCAGAAGCTCTGCTTCGAAGAGTATATAGCGGCAAAGACATAGGGATGATCAATTCGGCCGTCGATGTGAACAACTTCTTTTCTCTTCAATATGGTGTACCTATAGGCATATATAATGCAGGCCCACTGACCGGTGACATTGAAGTGAGGCTGGGAAAAGCAGAAGATCAATATGAAGGGTTAAACGGCCGTTTAATGAACATGGAGGCCAAATTGCTCTCTTCTGATGCATCCGGCCCTTTCGGCAGTCCCATCGTTGACTCCAAACGCACGATGACGCACGATAATGTCACAAGCGCCCTTCAGATCGTTTATCTTCGCCCGTCCATGTCAACGAAGGAAGCCGGGAAACTGTTGGCGGCCATCGAAAAAATGTTTATTCAAATACATGGAGGTTCTTCTGAATCATTTATTATTCAATAAAAAAAAAGCGCAGTACTTCATTTAAAACGAAGTACTGCGCTAAAACCTACAACTGCCTTGATTCAATATAGTCCCAATCACCGAATAATATGACAACCTGTTATATTATTTTTTATGCTTGGATTTTAGCTGTGTCCTCCCGCGACAAACGTCTGCCTCTGCTGACTAAGATGACAGCAAACGCCAGAAGAGCAAAAGCGCCCAGATAGATAAACAGAACACTCGCATTAAACAGAGCCGTACCTGGCGCATCAAGAGCAAGCAGCGCCTTAAATCCGGCGATGCTATACGTAAATGGAAGAAATTCGCTCAAAGCCCGCATATTTGGCGGGAGCATATCGATTGGCAAATTCGCTCCTGTAATGGAAAGCTGAAGAACGACAAACGCCAATCCAAGAAACCGGCCAATCATTCCGAGTGCTGCAAAGAAACTAACGATCGCAGAAAATACTATGCTGACAAAAATAGCAAACAGTACAAAGCCTGCCGGGTTTTCAACATTTACAGCTAAAATCATGACTACTAGGGAAAGCAGCAAAGCCTGAGCAATTGCAAGAACGGATAGATTCATTAACTTTGCGCCAAACCAGGCGGCTGCAGATACCTCTTCCGGCCTTTTGAAGTTCATGAACATGGACATGATCAAAATTCCTGTAAACAAGGCGAGTGTTAAAACATACGGTGCGGTAGAATCACGATAATGAGCAAATTTGAACACCTTGTCACTTTTCAGCTGCACTGGAGAAGCAAACATGTTGAAGTTTTTGTCTTCCGGCGTTTTCAGGCTGCTTGTTTTTGCGGCCCCATCTTTCAATCCCGAAGCCAGCTCGCCTGAACCATCATTCAGTTTTTCTGCACCATCATTTAGCCTGGTGACACCCGAAGTTAAATCCCCCCATCCTTTTTCCACTATTGAATTGCCGTCACTCACTTGAACCGTTCCTGAATGGATCTTGTCCGCCCCTGCTGTGAGGACTTTCCAGCCCTTATCAACGTCCGCGTTTCCACGGCTCACCTGTCCAGAACCATTATTAAGTTTACTCGTACCATCAATAAGCTTTTTCCAGCCATTATTGACCTCGTCATTACCGGCGGATAGAAGCCATGCGCCTGAGTCGAGCCTTCTAACTCCATCCGTCATTGAACTCCAGCCTTCATTCACGGATTGGTTGCCAGCTGCGATTTGTGCCGTGCCAGCATGAAGATCACCAACTTTAGTCACCATGGTGTTCCATCCCGCGGCAATTTGCGCTGTGCCATCTTTTAGCTGTGGTGCTTTCTCGTTCAGTTCGCCCACACCGTTGTCGATGACGGACTGTCCTGCCACCAGTTTATCAAGCCCTGCAGTCACTGCACCTTCTTTACTAAAAGCACTGGCAATAGTTGCTGACCCATCCTTGAGTGCGCCAAGCTGCTTTATATTATCAGGATCATTCGCATTTTGAGAAAGTACTTGGCCTGTCCCAACTATTTTCATAAAATTAGGATCATTCCTCAAATCAGGATGTGCCTCAAGGTAGCTGTTTAGAGCTGAAGAAAGGCCTTGAAGCCCAGCTCCAAGAGCTTGTGCATTTTCCGCTGCTTTCGCCACTCCTCCAGCCACTGCCTGAGTTCCCGGCCGAAGCTCTGAATTCACTTTGTTTTGCAAATTTTTTAAACCGCCAAGCACTCCTTCTGTACCTTGTTTAAGTGCCGGCATTTTGTCATTAAGCACCTTTGCCCCAGCTGCCAGCTCTTCAACACCTTGCTGCTTCTTTTTAAGTGTAAGCAGCAGCAGGCCTGTCCCTTCATTAGCTTTTTCCGAACCTACTGCTAATTTTGCAATATCTCCAGACCCAGCTTTTAAAGAAGACAAGAGTTCATTTGTCCCGTCCTTTAAATCATGTGATCCAGACGACAAACGCTTAATATCCCCCTGCTTGCCGGTCAAGTTTTGAAGCACTTGGCCTAATCCATTGTTTACCTGTGCCGCTCCATTGGCTAATTTCTTGATATCATTCTGTTTTCCGGAGAGGGACTGATAAATCTTCCCGGTTCCTTTTTCAAGCTCTCTGGTCCCTGCAGCAAGCCTGGATATATCGCCGGATTTTTTTGTAAGCGATTCCAAAAGTGTGCCGGTTCCTTTGTGTAATTCAGATGTGCCTCCGTTCAGCTTTTCTGAGCCATCAGCAGCGGTCTGAAAACCGTCCGACACATCTTGCAGGCTCGCAAACATAGTGTTCACGTATTTCTCTGTAATCCGGTCTGCGAGCCTTTCCCGGATCTGTTCGGTGGCACTCTTTGTAACCTGTGCGGCCATGAAGTTCAAACCTTCATTCTGCACATACTTCAGTTCTGGTTTTTGAGGATCTGTTGAAAGAACAGTCGTTACCCTCTTGGAGAAATCCTTGGGGATTTCAATGACCATGTAATACTTTAAACTCTTCATCCCGCTTTTTGCCTCGTCGGAGTCAACAAATTTCCAACCGAGGTTTTTTCCTTTTTCCAGATCAGCGACTAAATCCTTTCCTGCATTGATCGTCTCTCCATCTGAATCCGCTCCCTGATCATTGTTAACGACTGCTACAGGCAGATTAGACAGGTTGTCATACGGTCCCCACCTCGGAGATAAGAGTATCCCCCCGTACACAACCGGGACAAGCAAGGCAATTATGACTGATACCAGCAGCCCTTTTTTCGCTGCCAAACCAGCCATCTCCGCCTTGAACAAACTAAAGACTTTCATCCGCTACTCCCCCATGCTTTAGAATAAAATACAGGTGAAGATGAATGACCATTCACCTATATTAGCCTATGTATTCTAATAAATGACAAAAGAATCCTTTCTTTTTATATCTGAAAATTAAAAATATTTATAATTTTCCCGGCAAACGGATAACTCGATGTTTTAAAAAGCATAAAAAAAGAAGTGCACCATTTATGCACTTCTTTTTACCGTAATAGTTAACCTACTTCTTCCCCAGATTCGTTCCCGCGTTTCGTCATTTCTTTAACTCTAACTTGCTCATTCAGTTTAGCTGCTTCGTCTAAATACTCGGTTTGAATCCCGCTTTTTACAGCCCAATAATAAAACACAAGGGCTAAGCATGCAATGAGAACCATATCCCAGCCAAATGGAATGATGTTGGCTCCTCCAAATTTTTCACTTCCCAGGTAGGAGATAAACATCATGCAGATTAAGTAAACAACCATCCAGAGTCCTGCCAGGAAATTGGTTTTGAAACCTTTCCATTTCTTTCTCGCCTGATAATAAAAGTAAATCGGAAGGCCAATCAAAATAAAGAATAGCACCTGTCCAGTCAGCGGCCATCTTGCCCAATACAGCGTTAAAGAGGCAAAGACGAACCCGCATGGTGCGATGATGCTTAGTGCTTTAACACGTAATGGACGATATAGATTCCTGCCTGTCCGTCTTAATGTCATGACGGTAACTGGGCCGGTGATATAAGAGATAAGGGTTGCTACTGAAATTACTTCTGCTAGTACCCCCCAGCCTCTAAAGACAAACAGAAACAGAAAACATACAGCAAGGTTTAAATACATAGCAGGACGAGGCACACGGTAAAAAGGGTGAACCTTTCCAAACACTTCTGGTAAATATCCGTTCTTTTCCATTCCGTAGATCATTCTCGCTGTGGTGGCGGTATACGTAGTTCCTGTGCCGGAAGGAGAAATGAATGCATCACAATAAAGTAAAATGACAAGCCAGTTAATGCCCAGTGCAATGGCCAAATCGGCAAATGGCGAATTGAAATTTAAATGATGCCAGCCTTTAGCAATCGTGGCAGGACTGACAGCCCCGATAAAGGCCACTTGCAATAAAATGTAGATAACGGTTGCGATCAGAACAGACCCTACAACTGAAAATGGAATAGTGCGGCCGGGATTCCTTGCCTCGCCCGCCATATTAATGGGGCTTTGGAAACCGTTGAACGCGAATACAATCCCTGAAGTAGCTACGGCAGTTAGTACACTTGCCCATCCATAAGGGGCAACACTGTGCCCGGATGTAAAGTTCTCCCCATGAAATCCTACGAAAAGAAGCGCTCCAACCGTGAGTCCAGGAATAACAATTTTAAAAATTGTTATCAGGTTATTTGCTTTGGCAAACAGGCTGACTGCCCAATAGTTCAAAAAAAAGTAAATCAGCATCAATACTGAAGCGATAACCAATCCTTTCCCGGTAAGGGTGCCTTCCGTCACTAACGTGTGCGTCCACCTTGCCCATTTCCACGGCCATGAACTCATATATTGCACAGAGGCGATTGCTTCAACAGGAATAACAGAAACAATGGCAATCCAATTGGACCAGGCTGCAAGAAATCCTACAAACGATCCATGAGAATACTGTGTGTATTTCACCATACCTCCGGCTTCAGGAAACATGGCGCCTAATTCAATATAAGAAAGCGCTATAAATAAAATAACGATCATGCCGATGATCCAGGAAAAAACAGCGGCTGGACCGGCGATTTGTGCAGCTCTCCATGCCCCAAATAACCAGCCGGATCCAATGATCGATCCGAGCCCGACCATAGTCAGGGCAAAAGTTCCCATCTTTCGTTGCAAATCACTCATTCATGAAACTCCCTTCCAAAACTGTCCGTTTAAAGATAATATTCCTTTGTCGTTACTGTGAATCCCATAGAGGAATACTGAATATGATTACCGACAGCCTTCTATCTACAAATTTCGCCTTTTTTTTACATTTGTTTAGGGTAGAGCACATAATTGGCAAAGTGTTCATTCTTTCGTGAACAATTTGAGAGTGGAATAGTATTAGGGGCCAAATGCACGTCTATTAGTATGCGATAATGTAATGGAGAAAAAACGTATATCTCTGCGTACTGAAAAGTATAAAGAAAAAAAAACGTTCCTTGCATTGTGCAAGGAACGTCTATATTTAACGTTATTATGTTATGTATTGGTACCGGTGGTCGGGGTCGAACCGACACTCCCAAGGGAACACGATTTTGAGTCGTGCGCGTCTGCCAATTCCGCCACACCGGCATGCAAATAAATCTTTAGGCAGTTTAAATTATAAAAATATGATGCCGAGGGCCGGACTCGAACCGGCACGGTAGTCACCTACCGCAGGATTTTAAGTCCTGTGTGTCTGCCAATTCCACCACCCCGGCGCTGGGGGAATTATGTAGTGGAGGCGGCAACCGGATTCGAACCGGTGGATAAGGGTTTTGCAGACCCTGGCCTTACCACTTGGCTATGCCGCCATAACAGATCATATGAATGGAGCGGAAGACGGGATTCGAACCCGCGACCCCAACCTTGGCAAGGTTGTATTCTACCACTGAACTACTTCCGCATATATGGCTGGGCTAGCAGGATTCGAACCTACGAGTGACGGAGTCAAAGTCCGTTGCCTTACCACTTGGCTATAGCCCAATCATATGGGGCGACCGATGGGAATCGAACCCACGAATGCCGGAACCACAATCCGGTGCGTTAACCACTTCGCCACGATCGCCATATGGCAGGGGCAGTAGGAATCGAACCCACACCAAAGGTTTTGGAGACCTTCGTTCTACCGTTAAACTATGCCCCTGAATCAGTTAATGTGCAATAAAAATTAGATGGTGGAGGGGGACGGATTCGAACCGCCGAACCCAAAGGAGCGGATTTACAGTCCGCCGCGTTTAGCCACTTCGCTACCCCTCCATGAGAGACAAAATCTATTTTAATACAGATTCATCTATTCTTCAAGAAGTAATTTCTTACAGTTCTAAAAAGAAAAGTGGTGCCGGCTAGAGGACTTGAACCCCCAACCTACTGATTACAAGTCAGTTGCTCTACCAATTGAGCTAAACCGGCATAAAAATGGTGGCTCGAGACGGAATCGAACCGCCGACACGAGGATTTTCAGTCCTCTGCTCTACCGACTGAGCTATCGAGCCAAAATGGCGGACCCGACCGGGGTCGAACCGGCGATCTCCTGCGTGACAGGCAGGCATGTTAACCACTACACCACGAGTCCATTTTGGTTGCGGGGACAGGATTTGAACCTGCGACCTTTGGGTTATGAGCCCAACGAGCTACCAGACTGCTCCACCCCGCGATGATATTTAGCTTACGGACGATATGCCCGAATATAAGACTGTTCTTCCTCTACAAGAGAGAAAAGATAAGTATTAATGGTGGAGGATGACGGGTTCGAACCGCCGACCCCCTGCTTGTAAGGCAGGTGCTCTCCCAGCTGAGCTAATCCTCCAAAGAAGTGATTTATGTATTAAATGGTGACCCGTACGGGATTCGAACCCGTGTTACCGCCGTGAAAGGGCGGTGTCTTAACCGCTTGACCAACGGGCCATATGTTGAAAAGTTATGGCGGAGAGCAAGGGATTTGAACCCTTGATACGGCTTTAACCGTATACACGATTTCCAATCGTGCTCCTTCGGCCACTCGGACAGCTCTCCAAAATATGGCTCCACAGGTAGGACTCGAACCTACGACCGATCGGTTAACAGCCGATAGCTCTACCACTGAGCTACTGTGGAATAATGTAAGCCTGGCAACGTCCTACTCTTACAGGGGGAAGCCCCCAACTACCATCGGCGCTGAAGAGCTTAACTTCCGTGTTCGGTATGGGAACGGGTGTGACCTCTTCGCTATCGCCACCAGACTATGCCGGTTTGTGATCAACGGCAATCTTCTTCGTCAGCTTCACTCCTCCTCTTCCTCATGTACGTCTAGGTACACTCCGGAGAGTCGT